>CAVKTV010000143.1:0-4683 GCA_963659075.1 Lachnospiraceae bacterium
AGTTTGTAGACTTAGAAGCCTGACCACCAGTGTTAGAATATGTTTCTGTATCTAATACAAGAACATTTACATTTAGGTTATTAGCCATAACGTGATCTAATCCACCATAACCGATATCATAAGACCATCCGTCACCACCAACGATCCATACAGACTTACCAACTAAGTCTCTTTCCATTTCAAGAAGAGGTTTAACTTCTTCAACGCTAGAAGCCTTAACAGCAGCTACTAATTCATCCTTAATAGCACGTTGTGCATCTCTATCTTCCTTAGCATCAAGATACTTTGTGAATGCTTCCTTGCAAGCTGGTTCAACCTTATCGATATTTTCTTCGATGATACGTAAGATTCTACCTGTCTTAGCAGCTTGAGAAACTGCCATACCAAATCCATATTCAGCGTTATCTTCGAATAAGGAGTTAGCCCAAGCAACACCATTACCTTCAGCATCTGTTGTGAATGGGTTAGATGGAGTAGCAGAACAGTAGATCATTGAACAACCTGTTGCGTTAGCAACGATCATATCTTTACCAAATAATTGAGATACTAATCTGTAGTAAGGAGCTTCACCACATCCTGGGCAGCATCCAGATACTTCAAAGTATGGCTTTTCAAGAGAAACACCAGCAACTGTATTTGCGTTACCATATTGTGGTTTTTCTGGAGTCTTCTTGTATAAGTAATCAGCTACAGGTTCTTGTTTTGTTTGTGTAGCGATAGGTTTAGCAACCAATGCCTTTGGATTTTCCTTAGTTCCATCACCTACTGGACAAGCTGTAATACATACACCACAACCTACACAGTTTTCAGTAGCAAGTTGGATTCTGAACTTCAAGCCATCTTCCTTAGCCTTGCCATAAAGAGGTGTTGGATCCTTATATGTTAATTCAAATCCATTTTCACTAGCAATCTTACTAGCTTCAGCACATTCTTCTTCTGTCATTAAGAATGGACGAATTGTAGCGTGTGGACATGCGAATGCACATTGACCACATTCAATACACTTATCAGCATTCCATTCAGGAACATAAGAAGCAATGTTACGTACTTCTCTAAAGGATACATCTTCCTTCATTGTGCCATCAAGAAGTTCTTCATCCATGAATTCAGAAACCTTCATGTTGTTTCCTTCAAGAGCATTGATCTTTTGAACATATCCATCATAGTATGCATCACCAGTTTCCTTGTATAATGCACCCTTAGAAGATAGGTTGCTCCATTCAGCCTTAACTGGAACTTCTACTAAACCAGAAGCACCCTTGTTGATAGCTGCGATATTGTTATTAACAACATCTTCACCCTTACGAGCATATGTTGTACGAGCTGAATCTTCCATGAGCTGTAAGCTCTTAGAATATGGCATGATTTGTTCATTTAATTTAAAGAATGCAGATTGAAGAATTGTATTTGTATGAGTACCCATATGAGTCTCACGAGCAATTGCATTTGCATTGATAATATAGAACTTTGCATGCTTGTCAGCTAAGCCCTTTAACATTCTATTAGGTAGCTTATCTTCAACTTCATCAGCAGACATTGTTGTGTTCAATAAGAATGTACCACCATCCTTAAGATCACGAACCATATCAAACTTGAATGCATAAGATTCTTGTGAAGAAGAAATAAAGTCAGCCTTATTGATATAGTATGGTGAATGAATTGGAGTAGGACCAAATCTTAAGTGAGATCTTGTTACACCACCAGCCTTCTTTGAGTCATAAGCAAAGTATGCTTGTGAATAAAGATCTGTGTTGTTACCAATGATCTTAACAGTAGACTTGTTAGCACCTACAGTACCATCAGCACCTAAACCATAGAATAAGCATGTTGAATAGTCAGCATCTACATGGATATCAACTGGATCTAAAGATAGATTTGTTACATCATCATCGATACCAATTGTGAATTCTTCCTTAGGTGCATCCTTCTTCAATTCTTCATATACAGCATTGATATGGTTAGGGTTTGTATCCTTAGAAGATAATCCATAACGTCCACCAATGAATGTAATATCCTTATGATTTCTTAATGCATAGCATACATCTAAGAATAATGGTTCTCTTGTACCAACTTCTTTAGCACGATCTAATACCGCAATCTTCTTAACTGTTGCAGGTAATACATCTTCTAAATATTTTTGAGAGAATGGTCTGTATAAGTAAACCTTGATTAAACCAACCTTTTCTCCTCTAGCTACTAATGTATTTACTGTTTCTGTAATTGTATCTGTTACAGAACCCATAGCTACGATAACTCTTTCAGCATCTGGGGCACCAACATATACAAATGGTGCATAGTTACGACCTGTATGTTCAGATACAGCCTTCATATACTTAGCTGCGATATCTGGTACAGCATCGAAATGCTTGTTTTGAGCTTCTTCAGCTTGGAAGAAAATATCATCATTTTGGTTTGTACCACGTACAACTGGATTTGTATGTGGGTTAAGAGCCTTAGCACGGAAAGCTTCTAGCTTGTCTGCAGGTAATAAGCTCTTTAAGAAGTCATAGTCCATAACTTCAATTTTGTCATATTCATGAGATGTACGGAAACCATCAAAGAAGTGCATAACAGCAACGCTTCCATCAATAGCGATCAAGTGAGCAACGCCACCTAAATCCATACAGTCTTGAACAGAATGGGAACACATCATAACGATACCTGTCTGACGGCAAGCATAAACGTCTGAATGATCACCAAAAATTGATAATGTGTGTGTAGCTAAAGAACGAGCAGCTACATGGATAACACCAGGTAAAAGTTCACCCTTCAACTTATAAATATTAGGGATCATTAATAATAGACCCTGTGAAGCTGTAAATGTTGTAGCTAATGAACCAGCTTGTAATGCACCGTGGATAGCACCAGCAGCACCACCTTCAGCTTGCATTTCAACGACCTTTACTTTATCGCCGAAAATGTTTGTACGACCAGCAGTTGCCCAGTCGTCAACGTGTTCTGCCATCGGAGATGATGGCGTAATTGGATAGATACCAGCAACTTCCGTAAAAGCATAAGCGGAATGGGCTGTGGCTGTATTACCATCCATGGCTTCGAAAACCTTTTTGTTCTCTGTACTCATATGTCCTCCTAATTATTGCCGTATTCATTATACTCCGTTTTGAAAACGTTTTACAAAAAACTTTTTGGTTGTTAGACAAAACAATAAAAAAGTTCAAAACTTTCTTTACAAAGAAGTATTTTAAAAGACCACAAGTCAAATACATATATAATTTGAAACTCCTAAGTTACCAAACATTGATATCTTTTTTTTCATAATTAACTGTTATAATGTGCTTAAGAAGTATGCATTGATTCAAAATAGAAAGGATTTGAATATGAATCATACAATTACAAACAAATACAAAATCATTTTATTACTTTCAGGTATATCAATCATCTTAAATATTGTTTGTTTTGTGCTATTGAAAAATACAGATAATAATTCTGATACAAGCACAATTGAAATATTGCCTTTAGATGATATCGTAATGGATAAAGAAGAAATTTATGTATTACTAACAGATTATTCTGAAGATAACAAAATATCTTATTTATGTTCAACAAATGATAATGGTGATATTCAAAACATGTACTGTTTAGATGATCAATATTTCACTTTAGGATATGATGGAAACAACGATTGTGTTTATGTTGTAGGAGAAAAGAATATTATTCAATTGAATTCAAGTATTTCATACATTAAAGAATCAACAAGTGATATAAATTCCCTATATCAACATACGATATCTTATGAAGATGATAAAATTAAAGTAACTTCAGAATATTGTGCAGATAAAGATTCTCGTATTTCTTCTTTCCAATCAAATGAATATTTCGGATATATTCACTATTCCCCAACAATTCATATGATGGAACCAGTCGCAATTATTATTAAACATTAGGAGTGCCTTATGACAAATGAAAATACTGTAAAAAAGTTTCTACCTTGTCTAGTACAAGATACAGAAACATTAGTTGAATGGCTTGATGCATTATCAGAAAAAGGATATTTGCTTAGAAAATATTCTATGAATTTCTTGTTTGGAGAATTTCTACAAACAAAGAATACAGAAAGGTATTTTCATCTTGTCATTCCTGGCATGAAAATACAATCTCGTGGAATCGTAAATGATGAAGAGATGGATCAATCTACAATTTCCAAATATAAAGATTCTGGTATGGAATATCTAGGTACAACTTGTGGATATTTACTATTCAGAACAAACGATAAAAAAATCATAAAGGAAAATGCTGATATCAATGGATACCTAACAAAAAGAACTGGTATCGATCTATCAATCATTCAGTTAATAGGTTCTATCGTTTCAACTGTTCTTCTAATAACAAATATTCAAAAATTATGTATTAACGCAATTATGACAGGTTTGTTTGGAGTATTAATCATATTCTTATGCATTGATTTCATCTATTCCATTCAGAATATCTTAAAAAAGCTCAAACAAATCAAGAAACTAGATGCGATATTACCTTTATATATGAGAGAAGTGAAAGTAGTCTCTTCCCTACCACAGATCATATTTATGATTACATTGTTTTTGATTATCATACTAGTAATGGTAATACTTGTGATTTCTGATTCTCAACCTCGTTAAGCAAAGTTCAAACCAATGTCATTAAGATAAGAAATTAAATTAATTGACGTAATTAAAGTGTTATGTA
>CAVKTV010000144.1:0-4674 GCA_963659075.1 Lachnospiraceae bacterium
ATTCATGAAAGTGGATATCCTGGAATGCGTATTTTAGAATATGCATTTGAAGAAACAGATCCATATTCTTTATATATGCCTTTCAATCATGAAAAGAATAGTATTGTTTATACTGGAACACATGATAATCATACAATTCTTTCTTGGAGTCAATGTGAAAAGAAAAGAGCACAGAGATTTTGTGAATATTTAGGTGGTAATCAAAAAGATATCGTTGATTTGATGCTGAGATGTATGTATGCTTCACCATCGAAAGTGGCAATTGCGCAGATACAAGATTGGCTAGGATTAGATGATACAAGTAGAATGAATGATCCATCAAATCATCAAAATGCGTGGTGTTTTCGTATCAAGAAAGATGTATTAACAACATCACTCGCAAAGAAAATGAAAGAAATGATGCTGTTGTATGCAAGAAACAATTGGGATATTAACGATAAATAAGCGAAAATAAAAAGTGAATGTAAAAAAGTTTAAATGTAAACGCTTGTAAGTTGATGCTCGTTGTAATAAAATAAATCTAGTAAATGAATCAGGAGGAAGAATTCGAAATGAAACAGATTTCAGTTACAGTTATTGATCCTGTTGGATTACATGCACGCCCAGCAACAGTTGCAGTTAACGCTGCTAGCAAGTTCAAGTGCGAAGTTAAGGTTGCTTATAAGGGTCGTACAGTAAATATGAAGTCCATCATGGGCGTTATGTCTTTAGGTATTCCTACACAAAGCGAAATTACAGTTTCTTGTGAAGGTGAAGACGAAGATGTAGCTGTCAAGACAATTGAAGATGTACTTCGTGCGCAAAAAGTAATTGCATAAGTAATTGCGGATTAAAAGGAGTAGCATCTTGCTTCTCCTTTTTTCAATCATTTAGGTTCTCAGCTCCTATAAAAAAGCTGATATTTTTAAAAGTGAAAAAGAAAACGCTTACAGAAGGGAAAATAATTATGACTTATCTCGATGAATATAAGAGATGGAAAGAAAAAGATCTATTAGATATTGATCTAAATACAGAATTAGATTCAATAGAATCAGATGATGATGCAATCAAGGAACGTTTTGCGGTATCTTTACAATTTGGTACAGCTGGTCTAAGAGGTACTTTAGGTGCTGGTACAAATCGTATGAATATTTGGGTCGTAAGACAAGCTACACAAGGTGTTGCGGATTGGGTAAAAACACAAGGTGGTACACAGACCGTTGCGATTTCTTATGATTCTCGTTTGAAAGGTTGGAACTTTGCACGTGAAGCTGCAGGTGTATTAGCCGCAAATGGTATTTCTGTTCGTATCTATGATGAATTAATGCCAGTTCCTGCTTTATCATTCGCTACAAGATATTATCATTGTAATGCAGGTATCATGGTAACTGCTTCTCATAACCCAGCAAAGTATAATGGTTATAAAGCATATGGACCAGATGGATGTCAGATGACAGATGATGCGGTTGCGGTTGTTTATGATTCCATTCAGAAAACAGATGTATTAACTGGCGCAAAGGTAATGTCTTTTGCGGAAGGTGTTGAAAAAGGATTGATCAAGTTTGTAGGAGATGATTGTAAATCAGCTTTATATGAAGCAATTGAAGCTAGACAAGTTAGACCAGGTCTATGTAAGACAGCTGGATTAAAACTTGTATATTCTCCATTAAATGGTACTGGTTTAGTTCCTGTTACACACGTACTTAAAGATATGGGAATTACAGATATTACAATTGTTCCAGAACAAGAATATCCAAATGGTTATTTCACAACTTGTTCTTATCCAAATCCAGAAATCTATGCTGCAATGGAAAAGGGTGTTGAACTGGCAAAACAGACAGGCGCTGATTTGATGCTCGCTACGGATCCTGATGCAGATAGAGTTGGTATCGCAATGAAATGTCCAGATGGTTCTTATGAACTTGTTTCTGGTAATGAAATGGGTGTTCTATTATTAGACTATATTTGTGCAGGTAGAATTGAAAAAGGAACAATGCCAGAAAAGGCAGTTGCGGTAGAATCTATTGTTTCTACACCTCTTGCAGAAAAAGTTGCAGAACATTATGGTGTTGAATTAAGACATACATTAACTGGTTTTAAGTGGATTGGTGATCAAATTGCTAAGCTAGAAGCAGATGGAGAAGTAGATCGTTTCATCTTTGGATTTGAAGAATCTTATGGTTATTTAGCTGGACCATATGTACGTGATAAAGACGCTATCATTGGATCAATGTTGATTTGTGAAATGGCAGCGTACTATAGAAGTATTGGTTCTTCTATTAAACAAAGATTAGAAGAAATCTATGCGCAATATGGTAGATATCTAAATGTCGTAGATGCTTATGAATTCCCTGGATTATCTGGTATGGATAAGATGGCAGGAATCATGAAAGATCTAAGAGAAAATACACCAAGTGATTTTGGTGGAAATAAAGTCGTTAAGGTTACAGACTACTTAGATACTGCTTCTACTGGTTTACCTAAATCAAATGTATTGAGATATGATTTAGAAGATGGATCTGTATTGATCGTAAGACCAAGTGGAACAGAACCTAAGATCAAAACTTATTTCACAACAAGTGGTGCAGATCTAAAAGAAGCACAAGCTAAAAAGGATGCTTTAACAGAAGCTATTAAACCTATTCTTGCTTAGTATCAAGCCTCTATGAAAAGAGGCTTTTTTTAGCCGATATTTAAAAATGACAGATGGTCATTCTTTTTGGTAGAATAAATGAGTGTTGGAGGAAGTTATGGAAAAAAACAAAATCATTGAAAGCTTCCATGAAGGACATTGTATTGAAGCGTATCGTCTTTTTGGTGCTCATGTTTGTGAAGAAAATCATGTATTTGGTGTTCGTTTTACAGTCTATGCACCACATGCAAGAAATATATCTGTTGTAGGTTCTTTTAATCAATGGGATGAAAGTAGAAATCTGATGTGTAGAACGGATCATGCGGGAATCTGGAGTGTTTTTATTGAAAATGTACATGAGTGGGATTCTTATAAATATCGCATTGAAACAGGACGTGGTGATGTTTTATATAAAGCTGATCCATATGCGTTCTATTCTGAAACAAGACCAAATAATGCTTCTAAAGTCTATAATTTAAATGATATTCATTGGAGTGATACAAAGTGGATGGAATCAAGAGATAAAAATTTTGATAAGCCAATGAGTATTTATGAAGTATATGCAGGTGGATGGAAAAAGAATGGACAATATCCATATACATATCCTCAATTAGAAAAAGAATTAATTTCTTATGTGAAAGAGAATGGTTTTACACATATTGAAATGATGCCTTTATGTGAATATCCATTTGATGGTTCATGGGGATATCAAGCAAGTGGATACTATTCTTTAACGAGTCGTTATGGAAATCCTACAGAGTTTGCATCTTTTGTGAATGCATGTCATAAAGAAGGTATTGGAATCATTATGGATATGGTTCCGGTGCATTTTGTGAAAGATGCTTTTGGACTTATTGCGTTTGATGGTGAAGCATTGTATGAATATGCTGATCATGAGAATGCAGAATCACAATGGGGAACAATGAATTTCAATCTTTGGAATGAAGAAGTACGTTCTTTCTTGATGAGTGCTTTTGCGTTTTGGTGTGATATTTATCACATTGATGGCATTCGTGTAGATGCGGTAAGTAACTTGATTTATTGGGGTGGTAATAGTAATCGAGGAATCAATCAAGGAAGCATTGATTTCACAAAGCGTTTAAATTATTACATTCATAGAGAATTTCCAAGTGTCATGATGATTGCGGAGGATAGTTCGGATTATGCAAAAGTAACTGCTTCTACATTAGATGGTGGCTTAGGCTTTGACTACAAGTGGGATTTAGGATGGATGAATGATACGTTAAAGTATTATTCTACAGATCCTTTGTATCGCATGCATGATCATCATAAGATTACTTTTTCGATGCATTATTTTTATTCTGAACGGTTTTTATTACCATTTTCTCATGATGAAAATGTACATGGAAAAAAGACGATCTTAGATCGTATGTGGGGTGACTATGATGCCAAATTCTCGCAAGCAAGAAATCTTTATGCATATATGTATGCACATCCTGGTAAAAAATTGAATTTTATTGGAAATGAAATTGGTTCTTTTAGAGAATTTGATGAAAATAAAGAATTAGATTGGTTTTTGTTGGATTATCCGATGCATGAGAAATTCCATCAATTCTTTCAAGATTTAAATCATTTGTATCAACAACATGCATGTTTCTATCAATATGATTATTCCAATCACAATGGATTTCGTTGGATCGATGCAGATAACGCAAAACAATCTGTTTATTCATTTATTCGTGAAGATGATGAAGAATATGTTGTTTGTATCATGAATTGTAAACCAGTTGATTATCCTCAATATGATATCAAAGTTCCTCAAAGTGGAATCTATGTTGAAATTCTAAACACAGAAAGTGAAAAATATGGTGGAAGTGGGTTATGTAACCCAAAACCAATTCAATCTTTTTCGAATGGAAATCAACATGGATACAAAGATAGTGTTACAATTTATCTTGCGCCATGGGCAACGATTTGGCTGCATTGTAAAAAGAATAGGGAGAAATAAATGTTTAAGAGTAAAGCTGAATTTAAAAAAGAATATGAAAGAAGACTTGTTGAAAGTTATGGTTGTGCAGTAGAAGATACACATCCTACAGAAA
>CAVKTV010000145.1:0-4576 GCA_963659075.1 Lachnospiraceae bacterium
TAACACTTATTCCACCCATTGTAGCTAAATCTGAGGATAACGTAATCTTCAAAGATTCAACACGTTTGGATTGACCAGTTGTCCCTGCTGTTTCATAACTAGCTGAAGTAGGCATCCATCCATAATCCTGCACATGTGCTTGATAAAGGATATATTTATCCATATTATCAATCTTATCGCCTTCACTAAAATTATTTAGTTGTGGACCATTTTTATATTGGATCATGATACGGATTGCTTGAATTGTACGTGATTGACCAGTTGTTCCTGCAGTCTCACCATTTTTCTTTGAAGTTTGCCATCCAACTCCTTGAACATAGACTTGATAAACAACGTTGTAGATATTCGCTAAAGCTCCAGTCAACGAAATTTGAACTGCTTCAACTCTTTTCGATTGTCCAACTGTTCCAGCAGTTTGGCCGCTTGAAACTGGATCCATCCAGCCATAATCTTGTACATGTGTACGGATACTAATATTTCCACTAGATAATAAATTGCTAGGAAGTGAAACTGTGAAAGCTTCCATTCTCTTTCCTTCATTTACTTTTCCAGAAACTTGACTTGTACCAACTTGTGTAAGCCACCCATAATCTTGCATATGCGTATTATATGTAATTGATGGTCTTTCATAATAAGCTAACAAATTATCACTTGAATATGCTTCTACCGCATTATTTTCAACTTTCACTTCAATTGCGGCAATTCCTAATTGGTAGTCTTTAGAGCCACAATACTCACCATTTTTAGCCCAACCAGTCCATCCAAAATCAGAAATATATGCACGATAGGAAATATCATATGTTTGTGCGATTTCATCACTCAATTTCACATAGAATGCTTCAACATTCTGTGAATCACCTTTTCTAGTTTCTTCTCCACCATGAACTTCTTCTTGCCATCCAAGGTTCGATAAATAAGCATTGTAAGTAATTGCACTAGGTTCTAAATTCACACCATCAATCTGAAAAGATATAATGCTTTGATCTGTAGACAATGTTGTAGAATCCACAACATCCCTCACAACACTATTATCACCATATGTTAAAGAGTATTTAACATATGGTTCACTATCAACTTGTTCATCTTGATCTTCTTCTGAAGAATCAGGCCAAGTAATATTTTCTGTTTGTCCATCTCCCTCAATTGATGTTTCACCATCATCTACTTCTCTATCACTAAAATCAGTATCGGTATCATCTACAGACGGATAATCACCATCAATTCCATCATCCACGCCAAATTCATCGTCAAATCCATATTCTGTCTCTTCAGATGATTGTGGTGTTGCTTCTTCTTCAGCATTAATTATGATTCCATTATTCAATAGCACTAAACTAGCTAATAATATCGCTTGTATCTTCTTTTTCAAACTAATCACCCCTATACCAAATTTTATACACGCATTTGATTATAACATGCATAAATATCAATGAAAAAGAAAAGACTAAGAATAATTTCTTAGTCTCAATCTTCTTACTTAAGTCCGTATTTCTTATTGAACTTTTCAACTTGACCTGCAGCAGCTGCGAATCTCTGTCTACCTGTGTAGAAAGGATGGCAGTTAGAACATGTATCAACCTTGATTTCCTTTTGTGTAGAACCTGTTTCAAATTCTGCACCACAAGATGTACATACTACCTTAGTCTTGTAATAATTTGGATGAATTCCGTTTTTCATGTTATTCAAATCTCCCTTCTGCCTTATGCCTCTATACGTGCATAAAGAAAGTGCGTAAATAGAATATCACAATCTCTCTTGACAATCAATTGTAATTTTTTACGATTCACTTTCATTTGATTCTCTTTTATAGTTCTTTATAGTTTGAACTTTCTTTTATAGTTCTTTATAGTTTACACTGTGTACAATAAAGCCAAATTGAGTATGCGTTTAAAACTGAGAAATATATTCCGCAAATCTAGGGAGTGCTAATGTTAAATGTCCTCTTCTTTCAGAAACAAGTATTCCTTTTTTTATTAACCTTTTTCTATATACAGAAAAAGAGCCTTTATCCATTTTTAAACCACTCATGATTTCAGAAACTACTGTAGATTTACTTGATGCTATATATTTAACAATTTCATATTCTTTATCCGTTAGTTCTGTTGATATTTTGTCATAAACCATATCAAACAATTGATTGTCATATTGTTCTAATAAATCAGGAGAAAACTTTTTGTGGTTTTCCCATACAAGTGATCCCAACAATTGATATGCATATGAAAAACCACATGTTAATTTTGCCATTTCTTTTGCGCACATATCATCAACACCCAAATATTTTTTATACTGTCTATAAATCGCATTCATATTTAATGGTGCTAATTCTATACGAGGTGCACGATGTAAAAATGTTAATGTTTTTTCTTCTTGGATATCATATATCTGGTTTGCTAAGCCACTACATAACATATAAACAGGCAATTCTTCTCTAATGTAGATTTGATAGCTTCCCATAAATTTACGAACATCTTCATTATTTGTAATTTCATCAATCACAAATAAAACTTTCAAATCATTCTTTTTGGCTTGTTTTAATAATTCTTCTAAATTCGTTTCTAAGGTTGCATATGCTTTATTTTCATCTTCAACTGTAAATGTCAAAAAAGAAGTATTAATTTCTAATTTTTTTAATTTTGTTTTAGAGTACTTCAGTCTTTCATCATTCACTAACAATATTATACTAGATTTTTATACTCTTTCATACTTTGTTATACTTTTTTATACTTTCAATTTTCTTTCATACTCTTTTATACTTTTTCATACTTCAACAAAAAAGGATGTCATTTGACATCCCTAGATTCTAATTGCTTACTTTAAATCTTCACCGTTACTCTTAATGCACTTTTGATACCAATAGTAAGAATCTTTTAACTTTCTTTCCATTGTACCTTGTCCATAGTTATCTGCATCAACATAGATCTGACCATATCTCTTAGCCATTTCACCTTCACCATTACTTACCATGTCAACGCATCCCCAATATAAATATCCCATCAGTGGAATACCATCAATTTCAACTGCATCTTTCATTGATTGAATGTTCGCTCTCATATAATCAATACGATAATCATCATGTACTGTATTATCTTCAAACTTATCATTCCATCCAATACCATTTTCTACACAGAATAAATCACAATGATATCTGTTATAGAATGTATTTAACGCAATTCTCAAGCACTGTGGATCAGTAGCCCATCCCCAAGCATTTGTCTTTAGGTAAGGATTCGCAACCGTTCTCTTCATTGCGCCATTTCCTTCACCCTTCTTCATACCTTCTTCCATATGTGTTGTTTGAACATGACTTCCATAACAAGAGAAACTCATGAAATCACAAACACCTTCTTTTAATGTTTCATAATCCCCATCTTGTGCTGGAATTGTAATGTTCTTTCTCTCATATTCCTTTAACTTATACTTTGGATAAACACCTGTCATTTGAACATCAGAATAGAACAATGTTCTATCTTCTTGTTGTTTTGCGAGCAATTGATCAGCTGGATCACATGTATAACCATACACTGGACCAAACGCAAGCATCATACCAACTTGAATATCTGGATGACTCTTATGTGCACTAATGACTGTCTTTGCACTGGCTAAGAACTGATGGAATATAGCGTTAGCGATATTTTGTTCATCTGCGTGAATCAAACCAGCAGTAACGTATGGAGCTTCTTCAATACAATTGATTTCATTAAATGTTAAATAATATTTACATAATCCATCAAAACGATCAAAACAAGTTTCAGCGTATCTCACAAATAAATCTACTAGTCTTCTATCATTCCAACCATTAAATCTCTGTGCTAATGATAGAGGTGTTTCATAATGTGATAATGTAACCAATGGTTCAATACCATATTTCTTACATTCTTCAAATACACTCTTATAGAAAGCTACACCTTCTTCATTCACTTCAGCGTCATCCCCATTTGGAAAAATACGAGACCATTTCAATGATAGGCGGAAGCACTTAAAGCCTTCTTCTGCACACAACTTAATATCTTCTTTATAATGATGATAGAAATCAGATGCGATATGAGAAGGATAATAATACTTGTCATCATCTAATAAACAAGGAATTGCTCCTTCAGGTAAATGTCTTTCATCACTTCCAAAACATAAAGGTGTTGAACCAGTTGTACCATCTTCTTTTTTCCAAGTAACTTGACGACGAACAGTATGAGAACCATTTGTCATTACATCAGCAGTAGCGAGTCCTGCACCACCTTCAAATACACCACCTTCATACTGATTGGCAGCTGTTGCGCCACCCCATAAAAAATCCTTACGAAATGCCATTTTAATATCTCCTTTGTAAGCACTCACATTATAGTCTTCTTAATTTCAAAAATCATCCCACCAAAACAATTTTCTGCCAACCTATTTCCACAAATCGACACGTGTTGATTTGTTTTTCCGACGATTGGCGGAAATTCATTCCGATACTTGGCGGATTTTTATTCCGACGATTGGCGAGATTCCATTCCGATACTTGGCAATTTCTTATGCAAATCATGCATTCATCCTAATACATCAATTATCAAAATCACTCTTTTTAGTATAAAATGGT
>CAVKTV010000146.1:0-4536 GCA_963659075.1 Lachnospiraceae bacterium
AGAATTAATAAAATCAGCAGTATCTTTATCAGGATAATTCTGTGATACCAAATCAAATAATTTTCCTTGTGTTTCAACTACATCATTTAAATACGCTTCTGAATATGCTACCATCACAATCACTCCTTAAATAACGTACTAAATACATTTGTTACTTTATTGTCATCTGAGTCAACAAGTTCACGCATCTTTTTTCTTGCGTTTACATCACGTTCATTGTACTTTTCATTGAATTCGTTATAGTCAACTTTTAATAGTCCATCATTTACTTCCACTAGATTTTCATAAGCATGTTCAGTCTTTATACAATACTGTATTCCTAATCCACCCAATGAAAGTAATTCTTCAAGGATTTCAATATCAATATTATCTCTTACAAATTCTTTCGCAATGTAAAAATATGATGCGTTAGCTCTCCATCCTTTTATAACATCATACGAACTTGTATCAAGTCCATATTCTTCAATGAATTTCTTTGATAAAACTTTATACCGTTTTGAATCAGAAGCATCTCTATGCTTCATTAATTCCGCAAGCCAAGAAAGTACATTGTATTCTTTGAAATCTAACACTTTTAAATTTGTGATGTCTAATTCATATTGATGAACCCATCCATTTGTTTCATCAGGTCTACAAACAGCCCGTTCTTTTGCGAGTTCAAGATTTTCCGTAAGATAGAAACCATTTCCATAATCATGTTTATCATTACCAAACCCACACTTAGGCTCAATCACCTTGTTTGGACTGCCATGATATAAAGTTATTTTTTTCATCTCTTTTTCCTCCTAACAAGGTCACTTATACTCATCAATCAAAATACACAAATAACATTCTATCTTTATCATTCATGTCTTTGAGAATTTCATACTTACATCCAGGAAGCATTTCTTCTACAAGCTTGGACATTCTTTCTCTTTGATCCCATCCCATTTCAAATGCCATGAATGCTTTATCATTTAAGACTTTTCTACAATTCTTAAAGATTTCTTTATAGAACTTCAATCCATCTTCACCACCAAATAAGGCAACATGAGGTTCATAATCAATGACACTCTTTTCCATAACTTCTTCTTGTGGAATATAAGGTGGATTAGAAACTAAAACATCTAATTTGATATTTTGATCAATGAGTGGTTGTAACATATCACCAGTCACAAATGTAATATCAGCTTCATTGTTCACCGCGTTCTTTTTCGCTGTTTGTACTGCTTCTTCTGAGATATCCGTAGCCATCATTTTAACTTTAGGTTCTTCTTTCGCTAAAACAATAGCGATAGCACCAGAACCTGTTCCTACATCTGCACAAACGATTTCTTCTTTATCAGGAAAGCGTTCATCCATTCTTGCGAGAATATTCGCACATAGCTCTTCCGTTTCAGGTCTAGGTATCAATACATCTTCATTGACGATCATCTTATATCCATAGAACCATGAATAACCTAATACATGTTCCATTGGTTCATAGTTCAAGATTCTTTGCATGCCACCAACAAATTCTTTCTCTAATCCTGCAGGCATTTCATCTTCATAATGCAGATATAAATCATATCTTTCTCTTTGTGATAATTCTGTTAGATATGCCATGACTGTTTCTTGTGGAATATCTTTCATATCACATTGTTTTTCATACTCTCTTACAATTTTAGAGAACGTTGTCATTCAGAAACCTCTAACTTTCTCTTTTCTTCTTCCGTTTGTAACGCATCAATTACTTCTTGTAATTTGCCTTCCATGATTTGATCTAAATGATTGACTGAGAAATGAATTCTATGATCTGTTACTCTATTTTGAGGATAGTTATATGTACGAATCTTTTCACTTCTATCACCCGTACCAATCTTCGCTCTTCTTTCTTTACCTGCAGCTTCTTCTTTTTCTCTCTGCATTTCTTCATAGACTCTAGCACGAATAATACGAATCGCAGTTTCTCTATTTTCAATTTGGGATCTACCTTCTTGGCAGTTTACTGTAATACCAGTAGGAACATGCACAACTCTAACAGCACTATCTGTTTTATTGATATGCTGACCACCAGCACCCGAAGCACGATGTGTTTCAAATGTTAAATCACTCATGTTCAATTCAAAATCATCTTCTTCAATTTCAGGTTGACATAAAACAGTCGCTGTAGATGTATGAATTCTACCCTGTGTTTCTGTCTTAGGAACACGCTGCACTCTATGAACACCAGATTCCCACTTCAATGCTTTATAAACATCTGTTCCTTTGATAGAAAATACGATTTGAGAAAAACCACCAGCTTCTGATACCGAAGCTTCCATAACTTGTACTTTCCAACCATTACTTTCTGCATATCTTGTATACATTCTATACAAATCACCAGCGAAGATATTTCCTTCATCTCCACCAGCACCACCACGAATTTCCATGATGACGTCATTTCCATCTTCAGGATCTCTAGGAATCAACATCTTTTGAATTCTTTCTAAAAGAGATTCTCTTTCAGGAACACACTCATCTAGTTCCATCTGTGCCATTTCTTTTAATTCTTCATCATCTTCATTCATCATTTCTTCAGCTTGATGAATTCTAGAATCTAATCCCTGTAATTCATGCCATGCATCTACAGATCCACTCAATCTAGCTTGTTCTTTAGATAACTTTGTAATCTTTCTAGGATCAGAAATTACTTCATCACTAATCAATTGATTACTTATATCATTATATTGTTTCTCTATTTCTTGTAACTTTTCTCTAACAGCGTCCATTCCATCATTCCTCTTCTATATCTTTAAACTCTTGTTTTGTTGAAATTACATATTTTAAACGACGAATTGCTTTACCCTCAATTTGACGAACTCTTTCCTTTGTAATTCCATACAACTTACCAACTTCTTCTAATGTTTTTACACTACCCGTTCCATCTAATCCAAAACGCATACGAACAATCGCTTCTTCTCTTTCCGGTAGTTCTTTTAACATCTTATTAACTTGTTCTCTAAGCGCTTCACTTTGAAATGCATCTTCTGGACTTTGAATTGATTCATCTTTGATGAAATCGCCCAACGTTGCATCTTCTTCATCACCCGTAGGAGCCTCCAAAGAAATCGTATCCATGGAAACCGATAACAAATCACTTACTTTTTCTTCATCCATTTCAGGAATTCTTTCCGCAATCTCCGCATTTGTAGGCTCACGATTCAATTCCTGTAATAATTCTCTTTGTACTTTTTTGATCTTATAGATTTGTTCTGTTGTATGTACAGGAATACGAATACCTCTACTTTGATCCGCAATGGCACGTGTCATAGATTGACGAATCCACCACGTAGCATACGTAGAAAAACGAAATCCCTTTTCAGGATCAAACTTCTCTACTGCTTTCATTAATCCCATGTTACCTTCTTGGATCAAATCTTGATACGATAATCCACGATTCACATAGTTCCTTGCCATTGAAACAACCAATCTCAAATTCGCATTGATCATTGTTTCTTTTGCCTGTGCATCACCTTGAACAACTCTTCTCGCAACTTCTAATTCTTCTTCAGGCGTCAAACGATCCACTGCACCAATCTCTTGAAGATACGCTTTCATAGAATCCGAAGATTTTTTACGATCCGTTTCATCTGCAATTTCTTCAGAATCTTCAGCTTCTTCCTCTTCTTCTATTTCTTCATCATCTTCATCTATTAAATCTTCACTCGATAAAAGAATATCATCACTTTCTTGCATCCAATTGAATAACTCTTCTTCCTCATTCTCACTTAAATGATTTTTCACCGCAAGATCCATGACTTCTTTATCTGTGATTTCTTCATTCTTCTTAGATTTCTCTAATAATTCATTTTTAATTTCTTCTAATGTTTTGTATTTCTTTGTAGGCATATCATCTTACCTCTTAATCTTCCAATAGCCTCTATGACTTGTACCAATTCTTTCAATTCTTCCAGAATCTTTTAATTTTTTCAAATAGTATTTCACTAGATTCTTGCCACATTGTAATGCTTCCGCATATTCAGCCTGTGAATATCTAGGATATTTTTCTATCATCTGGATTAAAGAATCTTCTATATTTTCCAACTCTCCCTGAAAAGTTTGGGTAGTTTGGGCAGTTTGGGTAGTTTGGGCAGTTTGGGTAGTCGCAACCCGGAACATATTCACCCTGAAGTCACCATCCGTATTTATGATTTGTGGTTGTGGCAATCCCATTTCCTTACAAGATTTCATCATTCTAGGAATTCCAGTACCCCATTTTTCAATAATATGCATATAAGAAAATGCCGTAGCGATTGCTGGATTTCTTAGTTTAGAATACCCTTCTTTTACTTTTTCTAAAGAAACAGAATTCAAAAGTGAACCTGGAGAAGTAACTTCTAAACGGTCATCAAATAAACATACTTGAATATTTCCAGAGTCCAAATAGCTTCTATGAACCAATGCATTCGCAATCAATTCTCGAATACTCGCAATTGGTAATTCATAAACATCTTGTCTATAAATCCCTTCTATTCTCATACCCATGTTTATTTTTTCTAAAACATATTGATATGCTTTTTCTACAAGTTCCTGTAG
>CAVKTV010000147.1:0-4472 GCA_963659075.1 Lachnospiraceae bacterium
GAGACCTACAGAAGGTACTATTTTAACTGTTATTCGTGAATCTAGTGAAAAGGGTGCAGAATTTATCGCATCAAATGAAAATGCATCGATTGAAGAATTCATGAATGCAGTATTAGATGAAGCAAATGCTTCATTACAAAGAACACCGGATTTGTTACCAGTATTGAAAGAAGCAAATGTAGTAGATTCTGGTGGTGCTGGATTAGTTGTTATTTTTGAAGGTTTCAAAGCTTTCTTAGACGGTAAGCCAATCACAGAAGATACTGTTGTTGAAACTAAGAAAGAAGCTAAAACAGAACATTCATCTGGATATCGTTGTGAATTTATCTTGGAATTTGATGAAAAGCACGCAAAGAGTTTCAATGAAGATCGTTTTAGAAAATCTACTGAATCTTTAGGAAACAAAGTTCAACTCATAGTAAGTGAAGAAGGCATTTGCTTATCTTTACATACTATGACACCTGGTGAAGTATTGATGCTTGCCGAAAGATATGGTGATTTTAAGAAAGTTCAAATTGAAAATATTCAAGATGAATTAAAACCATCTTTATTAGAAGAAGAGAATGAAGAACCAGCTGAAGAAAAAGAATATGGTATTATTGCCGTAGCTGCTGGTGAAGGTGTTCAAAAACTATTTGAAGATTATCGTACAGATTACGTTGTAAGTGGTGGTCAAACAATGAATCCTTCTACAGAGGATATTGCTTCTGCTATTGCTAAGGTAAACGCAAAACATGTATTCGTATTACCAAATAACTCTAATATTATCATGGCTGCAAACCAAGCTGCATCTGTAACAGAAGATAAAGATGTTATTGTCTTAACTACAAAATCTGTTCCACAAGGTCTATCTGCTTGTATTAACTTCAATCCTGAAGAAGATGTTGAAACAAATAAAGCGGCAATGGAAGAAGCTATTGCCAATGTAAAGACAGGTCAAATTACTTACGCTATCAAAGATACAACAATTGATGGTAAAGAAATTCATGCTGGAGATTACATGGGCTTATTTGATAAAGAAATCGTTGTTATCGAAAAAGATAAATTATCAGCTTCTAAGAAGTTGATTGAAATGATGATGGATGAAGATTCAGAAATCGTTACATTATTAAAAGGTGAAGAATCTACAGATGAAGAATGTGATGCATTAGAGGCTTTCATTGAAGAAAACTATGATGTTGATGTTGATGTACAAGATGGTGGACAACCTGTCTATAGTTTTGTTATCGGTGTAGAATAAAGAAAAAAGAATGATTGTTACTAGTGTAGTAGTGATCATTCTTTTTATATGCTTTACTTGCTGTAATGACTCATGTCTAGTATTTCATCAACGATATCTTCATAGAAATATGGTTCATGACTGACAAGTAGTACAGTCCCAGGATATTCTTTGATCGCTCGTTTTAAATCATCTTTAGCGTCTTGATCTAAATGATTAGTAGGTTCATCTAATACAAGAAGATTAGAAGGATGATTCATGATTTTACATAAACGTAGTTTAGCTTGTTCACCACCAGATAACACAAATACTTGTGTTTCAATTTGTTCTGTTGTTAGACCACATTTCGCTAGTGCAGAACGTACTTCATATTGTGAATAAGAAGGGAATTCATCCCATAACACATCTAAACATGTTTTATTACTTGCATCTTCTTCTTGTGCGAAATATCCAATTTGTAGATTTTCTCCTTGATGAATATTTCCGGAAAGTACTGGTATCATTCCTAATAGTGATTTCAATAAAGTGGATTTACCAATTCCATTTGTACCAATAATGGCAATCTTTTTTCCTTTTTCTAAAGTGAATGGAATTGGTTTTGACAATGGATAATCATATCCTATTATGATATCTTCTGTTGTTACCAAAAACTTAGAAGGGGTATTTCCATATTTGAAATTAAATTCTGGTTTTATCTTTTCTTTCTTTAACTCAATACGTTCCATTTTATTGAGCTGTTTTAAACGAGAATTAGCCATACCTCTTGTCGCAACTCTTGCTTTATTTCTAGCGATAAAATCTTCCATTTTTTCAATTTCTTGTTGTTGACGATTATATGCAGCTTCTAATTGTTTCTTTTGTGTTTCATATGCTGAAACAAAGTTATCATAGTTACCAGCATATCTTGTTAAAGAAGGTGTTTCTACATGATATATGACATTAACACAATCATTCAAGAATGGAATATCATGTGAAATTAAAATGAATGCATTCTCATAATTCATCAGATAATTCTTTAACCATGTAATATGTTGTACGTCTAAATAGTTTGTGGGTTCATCTAATAATAAAATATCAGGTTTTTGCAATAATAGTTTCGCCATGAGAACGCGTGTTCTTTGTCCACCAGATAAATTATTTACTTCGCTATCTAATCCTAATTCATCTAAAGAAAAAGCATGTGCGATTTCATCAACTTTTGCGTCAATCAAATAAAAATCATGTTGATCTAAATAGGATTGTCTTTCTCCAATATCTTCTAATAATGCACTCATTTCTTCTTCAGAGATATCTGCCATCTTCATATAATCATCTGTAATTGATTGTTCAATTTCATATAATTCATCATAGGCACTTCTTAAAATATCACGTATTGTTTTTCCTTTTTCTAAAACAGTATGTTGATCTAAATATCCAACATGAACACGTTTGCTCCAAATGACTTTTCCTTCTTCTGGTTCTAATTTTCTAGTTAGAATGTTCATAAATGTACTTTTTCCTTCACCATTTGCTCCAACTAGACCTACATGTTCACCTTTATTCAAACGAAATGAAACATCTTCAAATATAACTCTTCCACCAAAAGAATGATTCAATTTATCCACAACTAAAATACTCATACAATTACCTCGCACGCAATAGTGTATCAGAATTGGAACTTTATTTCACTGAAAGAAGTCTATAATGTTCTTGGAGGATATAAAAATTATGAGTTTTCCTAAAAATTTTTTATGGGGTGGAGCAGTTGCTGCCAACCAATTAGAAGGTGCTTGGCTTGAAGATGGCAAAGAACCTAACGTTACAGATGTACTTGTTGGTATTGGTTCAAAGGAACCTGGAATTAAATGGAATTCCGACAAAAAGAAGTATGAAATGGCTTTGGATCCAAATAAGAAATACTTATCACATGAAGCAATTGATTTCTATCATCGTCATGCAGAAGATTTGAAATTGATGGCAGGAATGGGTTTTAATTGTTTTAGAACTTCTATTGCTTGGGGAAGAATTTTTCCAAATGGTGATGAAACAGAACCAAATGAAAAGGGTCTTGCTTTCTATGATGAATTGTTCAAAGAAATGAAAGAATTGGGTATGGAACCAGTTATTACGATGTCTCATTATGAAACACCATTACATTTATTGACAGAGTATGGTGGATGGGCTAATCCTAAATTAATTGAATTCTGGAAAAATTACGCAAAAACAATTTTCACAAGATATAAAGGTATTGTTAAATATTGGCTTACATTCAATGAAGTAAATGGTATGTTAAGAAATCCATTTGTCGCAGGTAGTGTATTGACAATCAATGATCCAAAAGATCCTAGTGATCCAATTGGTTCAACAACGAAGAAAGATATTTGGCAAGGTTACTATAATATCTTAGTTGCGAATGCTTGGACTGTTAAATTAGGTCATGAAATTGATCCGAATGCATTAGTTGGTAATATGATGACTGCTTCTGGTGTTGCGACTTATCCTGATACATGTAAACCTTCTGATGTATTTGGTGCTTACGATACACAAAGATGGGCTGTATATTACATGTGTGATCCAATGGTATTTGGTGAAATTCCTTCTTATGTGAAAGCATTATGGAAAAAGAATCCTGAGTGGACACCAGTCATGCATGATGATGAATTACAATTAATCAAAGAAAATACAATTGATTTTATTTCTTATAGTTATTATCGTTCTGCTGTATATTCTAGTGATACAGAAATGGCGATGAATACTGGAGGAATTAAAGGAAAAGATAATCCATACTTAAAAGAATGTTCTCCAGAACCATGGAGTTGGCCAGTTGATCCAGAAGGATTAAGATTATTGATCAATCTATTTGAAGATCGTTATCATTTACCACAATTCATTGTTGAAAATGGAATTGGTCTAGATGAAAATCTTGATGAAAATGGAACAATTGATGATCCTTTTAGAGTTCGTTATTTAGAACAACATTTAAAACAAGTAGAACTCGCAATTGAAGATGGATGTAATGTCATGGGTTACTTATGGTGGGGACCAATTGATGTTGTATCTGCTGGAACTGGTGAAATGAAAAAACGTTATGGATTTGTTTATGTTGATCGTTTCAATGATGGTCACGGAACATTAGAAAGAAAGATCAAAAAATCCTACTATCGTTATAAAGAAATCATCGAAACAAATGGTGAAGCTTTAGATAAAGAATAAAAATGAGACGCAGTAAAATTAGTTGGGGTTGAGAAGGATTTGGCAACGAAATAACTTGTGG
>CAVKTV010000148.1:0-3501 GCA_963659075.1 Lachnospiraceae bacterium
AATGACATCCTTTTTTGTTGAAGTATAACAAAGTATGAAAGAGTATAAAAATCTAGTATAATAATCTGTTAATGAAATGAAAACTTGTCAAAAACTATAAAGAACTATAAAATAATATCAGAACTATAAAGAACTATAAAAGAAATAAGAAACTATAAAAGACTATAAAACGGAGGTTCTTATGGATAGAAAGAAAAATCCTTTTACATTAGCTTTTGGAATGAAGCCAAAACAATTTGTACCTAGATATCAACAAATGGATGAAATCATTGATACATTTAGTAGCGAATATCCTTCATCAACTGTATATATGTTATCTGGTGTAAGAGGCTCAGGAAAAACAGTTATGATGACTTCTATTGCGGAGGAATTGCGTGAAAATAAAGAGTGGATTGTGATTGGTTTAAATGTAAATCGCGATATATTAAAATCCTTAGCTGCACGCCTGTATGATGAACCTGAGTTGAGACCATTCATTTTGGATGCAAAGATTGATTTATCTTTGTTGGGCATAGGCGTTTCAATTGAAAAATCCAATAAAATATCTGATATAGAAAATGCAATTATTCAATTGTTGAAAATCATAAAAAAGCGAAAGAAAAAAGTATTGATCACAATTGATGATGTTAGTAATAATGAAGCAATGAGAGCTTTTTGTTCGGCTTTTACAATCTTTATTAGTGAAGGATATCCAATATATTTATTGATGACAGGAATCTATGAAAATATATTTGAACTTCAAAATGAAAAAACATTAACTTTTTTGTTTAGAGCACCAAGAATAGAGATGACTTCTTTGAATATTGGAGCGATTGCGGATTCTTATAAAACTGTTTTTGAAATAGATGATGAGAAAGCACTAGAAATGGCACATAAAACAAAAGGATATTCGTATGCTTTTCAAGTTTTAGGATATATGACATGGTTGTATTCTGAAGAAAGTGATAAGCAAATAGAAAAAAGAGCTAGTGATTATTTAGGTGAATATTCGTATTCAAAAATATGGTATGAATTGAGTGAAAAAGATAAAGAAGTTGTATTAATCATGGCAAGTAAAAATTTAGATACAGTGAAAGATATTAGAGATGAAATGAAATTGGAATCAAATGCTTTTTCTGTGTATAGAAGTAGATTAATGAGAAAAGGTGTGTTGTTGAGTAGAGGTTATGGAAAACTAGAATTTGCGTTACCTTATTTCAAGGAGTTTATTTTAAAACAATATGAGTAATCAATATCAGAAGCTATTAGAAGAAAATAGATATTTAAAAGCTCTTTTAAAATCAAAAGGTATCTTTTATATTGCCTCAGGAGAACCTTTAGGAAAAGAAGAAAAAATTAAAGTTTATATGGATTATTTCCATGGGAATGATTCTGTATATGCGATTAGATATTTTAGTAAGAAAAGAAATATCTTTGGATGGAATCCTTCATGTAAAAATGCAATGACACAATGTTGTCCACATAGTCATTCTCAATCACAGAAATGTACAGAATGTAAGTATTTCTTAAAATTGCCATTAACGGAAACAGTTGTAGAACAGCATATGGGAGATCCGAAATTTGAAGGAATCGGTTTGTATCCATTACAAGATGATAATACATGTTATTTTATAGCGATTGATTTTGATGAAAATGATTGGTTTGAAGAAATGCTGTGTGTATATCGAATCGCTAAAGAAAAAGATATTGATTGTGTTATGGAGAAAAGTACTGGTGGTGAAGGTGGGCATTTATGGTTTTTCTTCGCTAAAGCAATCCAGGCATCGCTGGCACGTAATTTCGCAATGGAATTATTAAAAGAAGCGATGAATCGGAATAGAAATATATCATTTAATAGTTTTGATCGTCTTTTTCCAAACCAAGATTTTTTACCGAAAAATGGATTAGGAAATTTAATCGCTGCTCCATATTGCCGTAAAAGAGTAATAGGAAATAACGCAACAATATTTATTGATGAAAGTGGCAGACGAATAACAAAGCCAATTGATTATCTCGCAAGTATCAGAAAGATAACTTTAGAAGAATTACAAACAATTGTGAAAGAGAAAGATGATTATTTCTTCGAAAATGAAGATACTAAATTAGATTTAGGAAATAATACGAAATATTCTTCTGAAATCACATGCGTTGAAGAAGCAATGTTGAAAATTGATAAAACAAATCTCAATGCCGCAACATTAAATGTATTAAGAAGATGTGCTTCTGTCATGAATCCTGAATATATTGCGAAACTCACAATGAGATTACCAATCTACAAAACACAACGTGTTCTACATTGGTATGAGGAAGGTGATCGTTACATCTATATTCCAAGAGGAAGATTAGAATTTTTAAAGCAAAAGATGCCAGATACAAAATGGAATTATTCAAATGCTTGTTCTGATGGAAAAACAATAGAAGTGAGTTTTAAAGGAACAGTTCGTGAAGAACAACAAGAAGCGATAGAACGTTTAACAAGAGAAAATCTTGGAATCTTACAAGCGGATACTGGCTGGGGTAAAACTGTTGCGGGTTTATATATGATTGCGACATTAAAAGTAAATACGTTAATTATTGTTTCTTCAACCGCAATACAATCACAATGGCTTAATAAAATCAAAACTTTTCTTGATTATGAAGGCGTTGAAAAGAAGAAAGATTCATTTGTTGGAAGAATCGATGGAAAGAAAAAGGCACCTTTAGGCAATATTGATGTTGCGATAGATAAATCATTATCAAAGTATGTGAATTTAAAAGATTTGTTATCACAATATGGAATGATTATTGTGGATGAATGCCAGCACATTGGAAGTGTAACGTTTGATACAATTTTAAGAAACGCACCGGTTAAAAGAGTATATGGATTATCCGCAACACCAAAACGTACTGATGAACTAACTAGTGTTATTAAAATGTATTGTGGACCTATCAAAGCAATCGGGAAAACAAGAAAAGATAATTCTATTAAGAAAGTATTGGTGCCTAGATATACAAATACTAGAATATTAGAAAAGAATTATTCTAATACAGAAATGTTAAAGCGATTGAGTGAAGATAAAGCTAGAAACTATTTGATTTTTAAAGATATAACAAGTGAATATAATGAAGGAAGACAGCTCATTGTATTAACGGAAAGAATGGATCATCTGAAAGTTTTAGAAGAAATGTTAGAAAAAACATTAGAGAACGTTTTTGTGATTCATGGAAAAGTAACAAACAAAAAGCGAGAAGAAATTATAACGAAGATGATTGATTTGCGGAATGATTCGTTTGTATTATTGGCAACATCAAAAAGCGTTGGAGAAGGATTTGATTTACCGTCTTTAAACACATTATTTCAAGTATTACCGATTTCTGCGGATACGCGCGTAAATCAACATAGTGGTCGTATCGAAAGAGCATATGAAAATAAAGAGTTAATTAAAGTTTATGATTATGTTGATGAAGCAATTCCTATGGCAAAGTCAATGTATTACAAAAGATTAAAAGAATATCAGAAAAAAGGATACTACATTGAAGAGA
>CAVKTV010000148.1:3511-4400 GCA_963659075.1 Lachnospiraceae bacterium
AGAAGAAAAGCTGGATCATGTTTTATTTGATGATAAAACATATAAAGAGAAACTATTGAATGATTTTTCGTCTGCCAAAAATGAAATTGTTATTTTTTCAGGGAATCCAATCTTTGATGAATTTTATCTGTATTATGATTCATTATTAAATGCTCATGAAAAAGGAATTCATATTCATTTTATTGTGAATAAAGATATTGATGAAAGAGTATTGAAATACATGCAAGGATTAGGTGGTAATGTCATATATTCTTCTAATACCAAAAAAATGATTGTGATTGATAGGAATGTAGTTTGGAATTGCTCGGTAGATATATTTGGAAATAACGAAGAAGATTCTTATTTCACGAGATATAATAGCGTGAAATTGAGCGATGAAATTCTTGGGGAAATAAACATTAATAGAGAAGAAGTCAAAGAAGGTCTATTTTTGTTGGAAGATGAAAGGGAATAATTGTTGTATTATAAGTGGGAAGGCTGATTAATAAATGAAAGAGATGATAAAAAGCAATAAGAAATTAATAGTGTGTTGTATCTTGGTTTTTATATTCTTTTTTATAGCACATTTCTTCATGGATTTTTCTATCGGAGATGATTTGTACTTTTATGATAAACAATCAGAAGGAACGATACCTTTTCTGATTTCTAGGTATCAAGGATGGTCTAGTAGATTGATTATAGAAGCTGTATTAATTAATATTTTGCATCTTCCTAGAATGATTTTCTACATAACAAATTCTTTGGTCTTTGTTTTGATATACTACAGCATTTTGAAAATCACAAATACTGAAAGTGATATGAAAGCAATGTTGGTATTAATGATATTGTTATTTACGTTTCCAATTAAATGGTTTGCATCTGCAGGATGGTACGCAACAATGTTAAATTA
>CAVKTV010000149.1:0-4334 GCA_963659075.1 Lachnospiraceae bacterium
CTGTAGGAGCGGGTGTAGAATGGGGCGTTCAAGGAAGATACTTTATGCCAATCATATTCCCAATGACAGTTTCACTTGGTGGAATTAAAAAATGGAAAGTGAATTTAAATTGGATTTTAGTCATTCAATGTTGTATTACAGTTATATTTGCGTTTGAGTTAATTACTTGGTTCATGAAATAAGAATTCTTAAGATTCAGTTAAACTTCACTTGAGAAATTTTGTAAGAATGTTTGAGTGTTGTATAATAACACACGTAAGGAAAACTTACGTGTGTTATTTTTTATGCAGAAGTTTTATAGATGGATTAGTAGACATAGAGAAATAATCATGGCAATTGTAGATATCACAATTGTTGTTTTCTCGTATTGGTTTGCGTATTTTATCAGAACAGATTTTGGTAGAGATTCTATTCCATTTGAATATCAAGCTTTATGGGGCTATATGATTTGGCCTGTTATCGCAAATTTGATATCCATTCTTGCGTTCCAGTTAAATAAATCATTATGGATGTTTATTTCGATTGATGAAGCTTTAAGAGTATCTGCAGCTGTATTTGTAGGTAACTTTATTTGGTGGCTTGCGATGTTACTGATGATGATTCCTTGGTATGTACGTTCTGTACCGGTAATCGCAGGTATGATCCAATTGTTATTGATGCTTGGCTTAAGACTTGTATATCGTGTTGTGCGTAGAGATTCTGCGCAACGTCATAGAAGTCACCGCGCGGTCATTTTAGGTGCAGGTTCTGCTGGTGTTACGGCAATGCGTGAAATTACATATAGTGATTTATATGATACACGTATCATTGGTTTTATTGATAAAAACAAACAAAAAGTAAAGAAGAGATTAAGCGGTGTCGTTGTATTAGGTACAGATGATGATATGCCTCGTATTGTTAAACAATACAACATCGATACTGCTTATATCGCAATTAAAAATATCACAAAACAAGATTTAAAAGAAATGATTGAGCGATGCAGACAAATGAATCTGCGTACGAAAATCGTATCTTTTGAATTACAAAATAACGTTGGTGAAAGAGCTTCTGTTAGAAACGTTAATATCAATGACTTGTTAGGTAGAGGTGAACTTTATTTAAACAATGAAGAAATTGGTGGATATTTAACAGGTAAGACTGTCATGGTGACGGGTGCTGGTGGATCAATTGGTTCAGAACTTGTTCGTCAAATCATGCAGTTTACACCAACACGATTAGTATTATTAGATATCTATGAAAATAACATGTATGATCTCCAACAAGAAATCAACATGGAAAGAAGACAAGGTCATGATCAAACAATTACAGATGTTGTTTGTTTGATTGGATCTGTTAGAGATCGTAATAGAGTCGATGAAATCATGAAACAATATCATCCTGATGTTGTTTTCCATGCGGCAGCACACAAACATGTACCTTTGGTTGAAAGTAGTCCTTTAGAAGCAATCAAAAACAATGTTTTAGGTACAAAGAATGTAGTGGAATGTTGTATTACAAACTATGTAGAAAAGTTTGTAATGATTTCTACAGACAAAGCAGTACGTACAACAAATGTTATGGGTGCTACAAAGAGAATGTGTGAACTCATAGTAGAAGGATATAAAAACAATGGTGTAACAAAGTTATGTGCAGTTCGTTTTGGTAATGTGTTAGGTTCTAATGGTTCTGTAATTCCTTTATTTGAAAAACAGATTGAAAAGGGTGGACCTGTAACGGTTACTGATCCAAATATTATTCGTTATTTCATGACAATTCCTGAAGCAGCACAACTTGTATTACAAGCAGGTGCGTATGCGAAAACAGGTGAAATCTTTATTCTTGATATGGGAAAACCAGTAAAGATCGTTGATCTAGCGAGAAACTTGATTCAATTATCTGGTTTGATTCCTGATGAAGATATTCAAATTGAATTTACTGGTTTAAGACCTGGTGAAAAGTTATATGAAGAATTACTTGTTGATCCAAAGAATTCAACAAAGACTTCCAATAACTTGATCTTTGTGGCAGAACCAGAAGATATCAGTATGGATGAAGTGAATGAAAAGATTTCTCATTTATCTGCGTTAGTTGAAGAAGGTAAACAAGACAATGAAGAAATCATTCATATCATCACTGAAAAAATGAACTAAGGAGTACTATGAAACAGAGATATACATGGCGTGGGATAGGTTTAAGTGGAATCGTCTTTTGTGTATTATTAACTGTTTTTAGTATTCCTTTTTATCAATATTTGGATTGTGGATATCAATATCAAGATGTACAGGCGAAAGTGGCTGCCATCAACAATGAACCAGATACATCATACGATGCATTGTTTTTAGGAGATAGCCAAGGATGGGATACCTATTCTCCTATACAACTTTATGGGGAACAAGGCTTTACGTCATATAACGCATGTATGGCAGGGCAATTTCCACATGATGCATCCATTATTTTAAAAAAATTCTATGAGAAGAAAAAAACAAAGTTAGTTGTTGTAGATGTGAATATGTGTTTCACTCCTGTTAATGTAGTGAAACTACAATTGATGAAAGTATTTCCTATCTTTCATTATCACAATATTCATCGATTGAAATCTACACAAGATTATTCTTCTCGAAAAGGATTTAATGAATGTTCAGATGTAGTTGGATATGTAGGTTCGTTAGATTATATGAATGAGAATCAAGAATCTTCTTATATGCGATTGGATTGTAAACGAGCTTTGAATCAAATCAATGAATTATGTCAAAAAAATAACAGTAAACTTCTCATTGTGAATTCAGTCAATCCATTAAATTGGAATCAGAAAAGACATGATGTGATTCAAAAGTGGTGTGATGAACATGATTTGAGGTATTTAGATTACAATGATTCTTCTTTGAATCACGAAATAAGATTTGATTACAGTAATGATTTTAGAGATGGTGGAGATCATTTGAATCTCAATGGATCAAAGAAAATATGTTCGAATTTAGGTACATATATGAAAAAGAATTATGGTCTGAGTGATCATAGAAAGGATGAGAAGTATCAAACGTGGAATCAATTGTATGCGAATGCTTCTGAATATCATGTATGAAATTATCGTATAGTTCACCATTGTTTTATTTAGGATTTGTTCCATTTATTTTAATTTTATATTCATTATTTCCCAAGAAATATCGTTGGATGACTTTATTGTTTGGAAATTATGTATTCTTTTTCTGTTATTCAAAATTATTAATTCTTTATAATCTTTGTACAACATTTATTACATATCTCATTGGTAAGAAATTAGCTTCGATGAAGAAAGCACCAGAAGGTGTAGATCGGAAACAATTCAAAAAGAAGAAAAAGAGAATCTTAGTAGTGAGTGTATTGATTAATCTTAGTGTGTTAATTGGACTAAAATATACAAACTTCTTAGGTGGTTTAATGATTCCTTCTTGGACAACGATCAATATCGTTGTGCCTTTAGGTATTAGTTACTACACTTTACAAAATATTAGTTATCTAGTTGATGTATCCAATAAGAAGATAGAAGGTGCGCATTCATTCTTTGATTTATCGTTATACAACAGTTTCTTTTTGACAATCATGGAAGGTCCAATTACTCGATTCAATGACATGATTCAACAAATGAAGGAAGGTAATCCAATTTCACCAAAAAACTTTGTGTTTGGTGTAGAAAGAATGATTTGGGGATTGTTTCAAAAACTAATTATTGCGGATCGATTGAATGGTGTTGTGAATACATTGTTTACGAGTTATCAAAGTAGTGGTGCTTTGTGTTTGTTGGCAGCAGTTTTATGTACGATTCAATTGTATATGGATTTTAAAGGAACGATTGATATCGCATTAGGGATAGGTAAGATATTTGGAATTGAAATTGTTGAGAATTTCAGACAACCATTCTTTGCGAAGAATGCGAGTGATTTTTGGAGAAGATGGCATATTACTTTAGGTGCGTTTTTAAGAGATTATGTATTTTATCCAGTATCTTTAAGCAAACCTACACAGAAATTAACAAAATGGTGTAAGAATCATTTAGGGAAAACAATTGCGAAGTATATTGGACCTACAATTGCCTTATTTTGTGTATGGATGTGTAATGGTTTATGGCATGGGGCAAATATGACATATATCGTATATGGTTTGTATTACTTTGTGTTTATGGTCATTGAAATGATATTTGAGAAACCATTTGAACATTGGTGTGAAGCACATCATTTATCAGTGAATGGAATCATTGTACGAACATTTCGTTTTATGAAATTATTCTTGATTGTCATTGTAGGAGAAATGTTATCGAGAGCTTCTACAGTAACGATTGGTTGGACAATGTTGAAGAGTATCTTTACGAATTTCAATGT
>CAVKTV010000150.1:0-678 GCA_963659075.1 Lachnospiraceae bacterium
TAATGGTTCTACTAAACCATGTGTAAAATCGCCTTGGTATAAATGCGCATTCGGCATCTTTTCTGAAGCAATAGATATCATTTTAGACGAAAAGTCTTGACCATATACTACACAATCATTCTCATATAATTTACGAGTTAATGTTCCAGTACCAAATCCTATATCAAGCACTATAGGTTTAGATTTCTTCATGATCTTTTGAAATATCGTTCCTAAAACATCTTTATATCCCGCAAATGGATAAGTATTTTGTTCTTCGGATAATCCAACTGCTTGATCATAGCCATCAGCCCATAAATCAAATCCTTTACTATCTAGTAATACTTTGTTCATGATTTCACACTTGTTTTAGATACTTTATAAACACAAGCCTTCTTTGTTTCAGACCATGTCCAATTTTTAGAATTCTTTACTGTTTCACAATTTATGACTGAAGAATTTGAATCCTGATTATCTTTATCAGAACTATCTTTCTTCTTAACAGTAAATGATGCATCAGCTGTCCCTGTAGTTGATACAATACTCAACTTATATGATCCACCTTTTAAAGATGAAATATAATCTGCACTAAGCGTAACAATCGTACTACCAGAAGATACTTTATAAAATTTTTTATCTAAAACTTCATCATTTAATCTAACTTCTACAAAATCTTTAAATTCAGCACTTGATCTAAAG
>CAVKTV010000150.1:688-4304 GCA_963659075.1 Lachnospiraceae bacterium
ATCTAAAGGAAAGATCTTTGTGTTCATTTTCTGATACTTCTTGTTCTGTACCATCTATGATGCTTGGAATTTTAGGAATTACAGTTACATCAGTTTTACTATCACATCGATTACAGTGATGAGATTTGCTGCCAACTGTAGTCGTTGTTGGTTCTCTATCAATTGTCCATTCATTTGAATAACCATGACCTAAAGCATCTATTATCTCTTGTATTGTTTTACCACAAATAACACAAGTATATTCTTGCACACCTGTTTCTGTACAAGTTGGTTCTTTCATTACAATCTTTGACTCAGCTTGATGTTCACAATCATTAATATCAGTAAAGTAACCAGGATTGCCATCTGTATCAATATGCGCATAAGAGGCATTACAATTCGCATTAGTATATTTAGTGCCATTACCACCAACAAGTTTATATGAATAAGCAAACATTTCATTTGATTCAGTTACGTTATTGACATTAAAATCATCACTTACATAAATAGTACGTAAATTAGAACACACCCTAAACATATATGTCATAGTTGTAACATTTGAAGTGTTAAATTTAGGTAAGCCTAAAGTACTTAATGATTCACAATAATAAAACATATAAGCCATGTTTGTAACATTCGAAGTTTCAAAACTACACAAATTTAATGAACTAAGTTTTTTACATTCTGTAAACATACTATTTATATTCGTGACTCTTGATGTATCAAAGCTACTTACATTAAGCGATTTTAATGAAGAACAATACGCAAACATATGATCCATATTAGTCACTTTAGAAGTATCAAAATTACTAAGATCAAGAGATTCTAAAGAAGAACATCCATAAAACATATAGTTCATGTTACCTACATTATCACGTAATGTCTCGCCTACTCTTGAAGTATTAAAATTACTTAAATCAAGAGTTTTTAAAGAAGAACAACCCGCAAACATGTATTTCATATCAGTTACTTTTGAAGTATCAAAATCTTAACTTCCAATAATTTTGTCCCTCAAAGATAAAGAAAATTAAAAATTATGACTATTTGAGCGAGAAATCGCTCTTTTTTCTTTGATTAGATGTATAATTACATAGGGACCATAGTCCCTATGTAAAGGAGGCTCTTATGTTCCTGGATTATCGTGTTTCTATCCCTTCCTCTGGAAAGGTTTCTATCAAGAAGAAAACGAACGGTGATCATTACGTCTATTATCAATACGAAAATAATTATTGTCCTGAAAGAAAATATAATTTACCTAAACGTACTACGATTGGAAAAGTATGTCCGGATGATTCTAGTAAGATGTTTCCTAATCCTAATTATTTGAAGTTCTTTCCTGATGAGACTCTTCCTGTATACAATGATTCTTCGAGAAGCTCTTGTTTGAAGGTCGGTACTTATGTTGTTTTAAATAAGATCATACATGAGTATCATCTACAATCCACTTTGGAAAGTATCATTGGAGATAAATATGGACTTTTCTTAGATCTAGTAGCTTATACGATCATATGTGAAAACAATGCTTCTCAATATTATCCTGAGTATGCATATAATCATCCATTGTTTACTAGGAATATGAAGATATATAGTGATTCAAGTGTTTCTAATTTTCTACATGATATTACAGTAGATGATAGTGTTATGTTCTTGAATGAATGGAACAGCCATAGAAAACAAAACGAAAAGATCTATATTTCCTACGATAGCACAAACAAGAAAAGCCAAGCGGGAGATGTAGATATTGTAGAAGTGGGACATTCAAAAAGTGGATTACCAGATACGATTTTCAATGAATCGATAGCGTATGATAGAACGAATAGGAAACCGCTGTTTTATGAAAGCTACTCTGGAAGTATTACAGATATCTCACAGCTACAAATGATGATTGATAAGTCAAAGAGCTTTGGATATAAGAAGATAGGGTTCATATTGGATAGAGGATATTTTAGTGAAACGAATATCCATTATATGGATTCAAATGGTTATAGTTTCATCATAATGCTTAAAGGAATGAAACAATTGGTTAGAGATATCGTGCTTCAAGTAAAAGGAACGTTTGAAGAAAAATGGGATCATATCATTTTGGAATATGAAGTGAATGGAACAACAGTTGAGAAACAATTATTTCAAGGAGATGAAAACACTAGATATATACACGTGTATTATAGTTCCGCAAAAGCTGCATCTGAAAAGATGGAATTCACGCACAAGCTAGCAGAAATGGAAAAAGACATGAAAAAGAACGTAGGAAACAATAAGACGTTTCCTGATATATATGACCATTATTATGATTTAGTATATTGGCATGAAGGAAAAGAAGATCAAAAATTTGTGACAGGAGTTCCAAGAGAAGAAGTCATCGAGGAAGAATTAAAGTTGATGGGATATTTCTGTATCGTCACATCTGAAAAGATGGACACCAAAGATGCGCTATTACTATATAAGAGCAGAGACGATTCAGAAAAATTATTTAGAGGTGACAAATCATACTTGGGAGAAAGAGCAGAAAGAGTCTATACAGAAGAATCATATAGATCAAAGATATTCATAGAATTCATAGCGCTGATAGTTCGTTCAAAGATCTATGTTGATCTAATAGAACAAATGAAAGCTGATGGAAAGAGATATAACTATATGACAGTGCCAGCAGCTATAAGAGAGCTCGAGAAAATAGAGATGATCAAATATGGTGTAGGAGATTATCAACTAGACCATGCGCTAACCAAAACACAAAAGACGATTTTAAAAGCATTTGGATTAGATCAAAGGAAGATGCTTGATGAGATACATTCAATAAGTGTACATATAAGTGCGCTCAAGAAATAAAAGAAAGAACCACTAGTTATATATCACGATTCTGTATAACTAGTGGTTTTATTATTTTGAGGGACAAAATCATTGGAAGTTAAGACAAAATCAATAACATCTAATGATTTCAAAGAATTACAATTATTAAACATATAATTCATGTCAGTAACTTTAGATGTGTTAAAACCACTCATATCCAGTGATTGTAAAGAAGAGCACTCGTAAAACATATTATTCATGTTGAATACATTTGAAGTATAAAACTCACTTAAATTCAAAGAGATTAGAGCTTTGCATTCTGAAAACATAGATTGCATGGTAATGACATTTGAAGTATCAATATTATTAAAATCAACTGAGATTAAATGACGTTCAAAAAAAGGAATAGATTGTTTTGAAAAGAATAAATCACTTTCTTTTGGAAAATAAACTTTATCACCATTCGCTACCACATAGATATCATATACATTATTTAAATCTTGTTCTTCCTTACAATATACAGAGTAATAATTATTATCACCAAATTGACTAGACGGTTTTTCAGTTGAAAGTTCACTGTAATCGTTACTATTTCCAAAATAAAGATGAATAGTAGAACCTTCTGTCATACTTTTAGAAAGTGAAGTTATTGCGCCATTAAGATCTTTTTTTATTTAAGAATACAACGCTACTTTCAGAGTTTTGATTTGATGTTTGACTTGTACTTTCACCTTCTGCATTTATAAGTAAGCATGATGAAATTAATATCAACATAAAAAATACAATTGTTAGAATCTTTTTCATTCATGCACCTCTTCTTTACTAGTTATTTTATATTATAAATCAGTAT
>CAVKTV010000151.1:0-4281 GCA_963659075.1 Lachnospiraceae bacterium
TTATTATACATTATTTTCTTTTTTTAGCTTATGCTACTTTGTCAACAGACTGAAGTAACTCATATGAGTTACTTTTTTTTGTATCTAAAAAAGAAGGTGAATTATCACCTTCTATAATAGATTTCTGACATTACCATGATGAATGGTTAACCCCCCCCCCCGGATTTTCGGAGGTTCTTAGCTTCTACTAATTGAATTTTTTCTTGACTAGCTAATAAGCACTCTTTTAGTAAAGGATTAAACTCACCACATTCTCCATTCACAATCATTTGGATAGCAGTTTCATGTGAATAAGCTTTCTTATAGACTCTTTCAGAAACAAGTGCGTCATAAACATCCGCGATAGATACAACTTGTGCTGAAATTGGAATATAATTTCCTTTTAATCCATCTGGATACCCTTTACCATCCCATTTCTCATGATGCCATCTACAGATTTCATATACATATTGAATCAAAGAATCATCTTCTTCCAATTGAACTTGTCGGATCATTGCAGCGCCAATCGTTGTATGAGTTTTCATGATTTCATACTCTTTTTGTGTTAGCTTCCCTGGCTTGTTTAATATCTTTTCATCAATTCCAATTTTTCCAATATCATGTAATGAGCTAGCTAATACAATTTCTTTCTTATCTTCTTTCGTTAGATTATAAGCATCTGTTAATTCTGTTAATTTATCTAAAAGAATTTCTGTAATTTGTTCAACATGGATGACGTGTGGCCCACTTTCACCATTTCTATTTTCAACTACATGAGAAATAATAGACATGACAACTCTAGAATTTCTTTCTCTTTCTTCAACTTGAGCACGTATTTCAACTTGTAGTTTTCTTTGTTTTTGGTACAAACGAACAATATTCTTAACACGGGTTACAACAACGTCTTGAGAAAATGGTCTACGAATATAATCTGAGATTCCTAGTTCATAACATCTTCTGATTGCGCTATCTTCATTCATACTAGAAATCATAACGACTGGAATATCTTGAATAATTTCATTGATATTTAAATATTCCAATACACCAAATCCATCAAGTTTTGGCATAACGATATCTAATAAAATAATTGATAATTCTGTGCGAAACTCTTCAACTTTTTCAAGTGCCTCTTCACCATCACTTGCTTCAATGACACGATATTGATCTTCTAAGATACCTCTTAACAACATACGGTTCATTTCTGCATCATCTACAACTAAAACCAATGGTTTTTTATCCATAGATTCTTGTTCCATTGAAACGCGTTCTTCATACTCATCCCAATCTGTAACAACTTTATTTTTATGAACTTTTGCCAAATACATCAAACGATCTGCTTTTAAGATACTATCTTCCCTTGTTTGATCAGTAGAAATAACTGCACCAATACTCAATGATAATTGCATCTTAGAATAGCCTGATACTATCGTTTGACGTGCTTGTACACGAATTCTTTCAAGCTTTCTTCTAAAACTATCTTCTTGAATTCCGTCTAGAATCAATAAGATTTCATCTCCACCATATCGTATGATCTTATCATCACTACGCACATTATTTTGTATGATTTTTACAATTTCCTTTAGCGCAGCATCACCCGCTTTATGTCCATAGATATCATTACACAATTTAAAATCATCTACATCAATAATTGCGATGCCTGCAGGTTTTTTCTGATATTTTTCTACATCTTCATAATAAGAGCGATTATAGATACCAGTCAAAGCATCTTTATAAAGCTTTGTTTTTGCCTGTGTAACTTTTTCTACAAGTTGTTTATATCCATCTGAGTCTATAAATGCTTTTTCTGAGATTCTCTTTGCAGCTTCTATTGAACAGTCCTGTCCATCCACAATAATATATCTCGCAAAGAATTGATAACATTCACCATTAATAAATTCTAACTTTGTAGCATCTTTCTTTTCTTTTAATGCCTTTTCTGAAATACAAATTTCACATGGTTTTATCTTTTTTAATAATTTATAACAATAACGTTCTTCAAAATTCTTATTTATTTCATGTTGTCCCTTGATTTCATCCGCAGTCAAAATGCGTACATAATCCATGACTAACAACATTGATTGTACTAATTGTTCTGTTTCTTCTTTCGTATATTGATATTTATAATTCACATTCAACATACTTCCCCCTTACAACAAACTCTACTTTATATCGTAACATTTGTAAATAAATTGCGATTACAATAAATCCAACAAATAACGCTAACATCGTAGGTTCTAATTTACTAAGTACTGATTTCATTTCATAATCAGCTTCATTAGGTTAATAATCACTAGTGTTTCAACTATTTCTCCACTCTTTTATTTCTTCCCAGCCATTGCGAACACTTCTGTAGATACCGCATCATTACTAATACATTGATTTTACCAACGATTGGTAGTTTCAACAATTTTTTATTTTTCTCATTTTAAATTCATTTGAACCAATGCATTAAAAATACAAATAACAAATAACTTATACTTCTAAAAATCTAAAATACCAATTCGCAAATTGCGTTCCATATAACAACGTTATATACGTTGCTAATGAAATTGACGGGCCAAAAGGAATCTTATTTTTCTTCATACCTATCACAAATAACAATCCTATCACACAAGAAAGAATCAAATTAAATAAACTTAATGTAATATCTAGATAAAGGCCAATCATAAAGAATAATTTTATATCACCTCCACCCATAGTTTCTTTCTTTAATATTTTTTCCATAATCCATGTAATACCGAAAATACTTAACGCAATTACAAATCCTTGCAATAAACCACCAATATAAAAATCAAATAATAACCACCAAGCACAACCAAATACAATGAAGCCATCAGGTATCTCATAAGATTTTAAATCTGATAAAGACAATCCATATAAACAAGTAATCAAACCTAAATCTTTCAATAATATAAGATCCAATCTTCCATGTATCCAAACATATAACGCAAATAAGAATCCTAATATTCCTTCACTCCATACATATGTACTAGATAGCTTCGTATGACAATATCGACACTCTCCTTTTAAAAAAACATAAGAGAAAATAGGAACCAAATCTAAAATTGTTAAAAAATGACCACATTCATCACATTTACTTCTACCAACCCACCACTTTTCATGACGAATGATACGATCACTCATACAATTTAAAAAACTTCCAAATACACTTCCAAAAATAAACGCTACACCACAATAAATTATTAAAGAAATACTATTATGAATACTCATCTTGTACCTCCTATCAAATAATCCGTTCTAAAGAACATTCTCAAAAATAATATAAATACGCTACGAATAGCACGCCAAAACAAGCTCCACCAAGATGAGATTTCCAACCTACACCAGGCAAGAAATTCATACCTAAGTTAATAAGTACTGCAGTAAGAATAGAATAGTTTCCAAAGATACCTTCTAATCCATAATTTAAATAAATAAGTGTTAATTCTACCGCAATCAATCCATATAGTGCACTAGACATACCACCCGAAATAGAATGTTCATCACCCATGAGATAGTTAAATACATTTCCCGTAATCATAGAACCAAATAGCAATATGGAATAATATACTTTTCCTAACATCAATTCCATACTAGTACCCATAGACCATAAACACCACATATTCAATACAAGATGCAATACAGAAAAATGCACAAAAGATGCGGTAAGAAAACGATAGCATTCCTTTTTTATATTATAAGATGGCTTTTCTAATGCACCGCAATCTAATAACGCAATATCATATGGATTTGAATTCTGCTTTTGTACTAAACGAATATAATTTATAATACACAACAAAATAACAATGATTGTAATCGACATTTTTTATCCTCCAAATTAATCTTTATGTGTTTCTAGTGTCCACAAAGAATACACGTGCACACATAAACTTCTGTATTCAAATTTTAATCACTGCTTATAGCTCTGCAAGCGTTAAAACCTTTTTATGGCAATGCATGTTTCTATTATACAAAAGAAAAAGAATCTTGTTAGGATTCTTAATCTAATTGTTTAATTATTTCAACTGTTTTATTGTATTCTTCTTTAATCTTTCGAAATAATTCATCTGTTCCTTCAAAAGAACCTGATCTTAGAATTTCTGTAATCTGTATAGCTTCATCCGTTAATTGTTTAAAACTAAGATTCAAACAAATACCTTTTAATGTATGTGCCGCACGAAATGCTTTCTCAACATTTTTTTCATTTAAAGCTTCTTCTAACTCATTGATACTTTGATCATCATTAAATTTCTTAACGATTTTTGTAATTAAAGAAATATTTTTAAGTCGAGAAAAAATATC
>CAVKTV010000152.1:0-4252 GCA_963659075.1 Lachnospiraceae bacterium
ATGTGATTCCGTTCGTTTTTCCTTGAACCATTAAAAAAGATATCTTTTCGGCTACAATATGTGATAAATATTGTTCCTTATCATCCATTTTAAAACTTTGTCCTTCAAGTCTTCCACGAATGGCAAGAATATCACCTTTCGTGCATAGGTCTTGGCATTGTTTCGCCAACCCTTTCCATAAAGTAACACTAAATATGTCTTTTTGAACATTTCCTTCTTCCATTTGATAAGGTCTATTACATTCTAATAAAAGCTGATATTCCCCATCTTTCATTTCCGCTTCTTTTAGGACTCTTCCTATAATTACACAACTATTTAACATCATCATTCCTCCTTCGTTGCTTACAAAGTAAACTATAGAAATAATGTAAGCGCAAACAGCAAAAACAGTATATTTGTTTCAAAAACGACAAATATACTGTTCCAAACTTGTATTTCTGTGTCAATCTATACAAATTTAAATGTTTTACGATAAATGTAGAAATTCTTTGATTTTCTTTTTACGAGCGATTGATTTTCTAGCTTTTTCCATATCTTGTGTGAATTTACAGCTTGAGCCACAACCACCATGACAATCTCCACAACTACCAGTACAATCTTCTAGACCATGTACTTTAATATATTTCACATCTAAAACAAGTAATATTCCAATAATCAATAAAACAATGAATGTTGTAAAATTCATACTTACCTCCACTCCTTTTATATCATGATACCTTTTTGAAAAAAAAGCAATTAGTTCGCACTAACTTTCCGATTTTTTTATTAATCAGGTAGAATATATGATAAAATACGAATGAAAAGAGTTACCGATAAGCGGTCGACTACATTAGATCAAAAATGATCGCTATTTGATTGGAAGTCTTCAGCGGTCATTTTCTTTTTGATTCAACATAAGTTTCAATCTCTATACAGCAACTTACAACAGATAATATCAAAGATATAACACTCATAAAATCTGTAACTGTCATATACAACTCCTCAAAAGAGAAGTAAGAAAATCGTTTACTCCTCTTTTGTTTTCCCCTTTCCATTCGGCAAAACAATTCGGAGCCAACCGCCTACCCGTTATGGTAACCCAATACTATATTCACAACTTTTTTTGTGAATTCCTAAAAAAAAGATAGAAATTCATCTATCTTTAAATGTTTAAAATGTTCATAAAGATTTTAACAACATCTTTTGCGATAAAGTTAAAATATGGAATAAACAAAGCTAACGCAACGACTAAACCAACAAATATCGCTAACATGCATCTTCTTGGTGGAAGTTTTGTTTTACTAAGACCAAATGCAGTTAACATAAAACAAATCAAACAAGATGCGATAAATATCGCAGCTCCAATTCCTACGTTGTTTTGAAGTACAATTGCACTCACTACAAATAATAAAATCTTAAATGGTGTACCAATTGACACAACAGAACACATTCTTGCTCTATCAATAGGATTGTTTCTTGAATTACATAGATAATAAATCAAATAAATAGTTAAGATTTCAAATATGTATCCATATACCGCAATCTTAAAAGCTAAGTTTGCAGAAGCAGTAAAGTTTAATCTCGCATAACCAAATGGATCAATATTGATATATCCTGAAATCACACTCGCTATACAACCACTAATCACAATCCATTTAATAATATTCAATACAACTCTTTGTCCAGCAGATAAAGTTGCATAATCAACAGTACCTACCTTTTCCATACAAAGAATTGGATTTGTTAATAGTAAGAAAATGCTTGTTGTAGGTTCATCAATCAAACGATTTAATGCATCTTCTTTATCTTTTAACTTCTGTGCTTTTTTCTTTTCTTTTAAAACCTTTTTGTTTGGCTTTTTCTTTTTTGTTTTCTTTTCTACAATAATAGATTCTTTTTTTGTTTCTTTAACAACTTCAACTTGTGTTTCTTCAATGATAGGTGTTTCTACTTGTCCCTTTGTTTCAACTACTTTTTTTGTATGTACTTTTTGAACATATTGATGTGGTACATGACGCATTGAAACGACACGTGTGTGTCTCGCAAGTAAAACTGTATTTCTTCTTCTATTTAAAAGTTGTAATCTTTGATTCATATATTTTCCCCTGCCAAACTATTATAACAATAAAAATGTGCTTTTTAAGCACATTTTTATAATTTAGTCTTTCGCTCTAGAATTGTATTTTCCATCTGCAGTGCTAACAACGACTGTTTCACCCTGTTGAATAAAGAGTGGAACTTTAATTTCTAAACCTGTTTCAAGTACTGCATTCTTTTGTGCAGAAGTAGCTGTATCACCTTTGACTGCTTGCTCGCATTCTGTAATTTGAAGAGAAACTTTATCTGGTAAAATAACACCTAAGATTTCTCCATTGAATACTTGAATATTGATCATTTCAGATGGTTTCAAGAAATTCTTTTCCCATTTAACTCTTTCTTCAGGAATTTCAATTTGTTCGTATGTTTCTGTATCCATGAATACTAATGAAGATCCATCATCATACAAATACTGCATTTCTCTTTTATCAATGTAAGCTTCTTCTACTCTATCAGATCCAATAAGACCTAATTCTTTTACAACACCTGTTTTAGGATCTTTTACTTTTAAAGCTACTTTCATCTTTGCCATCGCAGTCTTATTCAAAGACTTTTCAATACATTGATACAAGTTTCCTTCCCATATAAAACATTGTCCTGGTTTAATTTCTGTTGATTGAATCATTTTTTATACCGCCTTTTCTTATCGATATTAATTTTATAGAAAACGCGTTGTTTGTCAATCAATGGCATCTCTTTGACTTGTGTAAGATAAGACGATATTCTCTTCAAAATCATACGTAATCACGAGTTGTTCTTCATATTCTGAATGTATATCAACATAAACATATGGATCTTCCTTGATATAAGAATAGGAACAAGTATTTAATAAAAGATTGGATTCCTCTTCTACGATTTCTCTCTGTTTTAAATCATTGATAACTTCTATTTCTTGTTGGAGATAAATATTAGCTTGTTTCATATTCATGATTGTTTGGATCATTTTTTGATCAATGATACTAATCAAGAAAATAATAGAACTTATATAAAGAAGAATCGATAGAAAATATGTTGAAACAAATCCACTGTCACTTCGCGATAGCCTCTTCATATTTCTCACCATTTCTTTCATAACATATCAAAATCACATCATCTTCGCATTCAAATTCACAAGAATCTACATTCGTATAGATAATTTGTGTACCAGGTTGAATAATGATATTGTCATTCACAAGTCCTAGATGCATTTCTTTCTTTTGATATTGGAAATACAATGTTTGATCTTCAATCTTTAAGTCATAGGATATCGATAATATTCTACGCAATTGATTTGTCGCAATCATATCTTGTATTTGAAAGTTCCGTATCAATCCTTTCGATAAAACAGAAATACAAGATAAAACAATCGGCAATAAAGATACTGCAATCAATAGTGTCAAAAGAAAGTCAACTAAGACGGTTCCTCTATGATTCCTTTTTTCCATAAGCCATTATAAAAATCTATAAACACTTCTTGTTGGATTTGGAATTGTTCTTGTATCTTTGTTTGAATATTTGTATGTGATGTAATCGTTGTAGACACAAGCAAACAAATCACAGAAATAATACAAACACTAATCAGAGCATCTTTCAACAAGTCTACCACCTCCTAGTTCTATCACGATTGAACATTTATCATCATGAATTGTCTGTGCTTTTGATACATTTCCAATTTCATTGAAATGAATCGTTTCATCTTCATATGAATAATTCACTTTTTGGCTTTCTTTGATAGCTTGAGATTGGTGTAACCAATAATCTATAGGAAATACATACCAATCTGTTTTAGAAAATTCATGAGCAGGCACAATCAACAATGATAGTATCGAAATCCCAACTAAGACAACACAACATTCCACTAACGTAAATCCTTTATTCGATACTTGCTTCTCCATCAATAATCACCAACTGTTTAGAACCATCACACTGCACTTGTGATTCACTTAATAGACCTGCATTCACTAAATCATCTACACTACTAGGATATTCATCATATTCCATCTTATATTCTAGTATTGCCGCATCTGCGACCTTTTCTAGAGCTTTACAACCTTTGTTATTCACAACCCCTAATGTCTTTTGAATCGATGGAACAGATAGTAAGAAGATCACTGAAATAACAATCACTACAATTGTCATCTCTAATAGTGTAAAACCATTCTTTTGTTTTATTTTCATACAGCACCTCCTACTATAC
>CAVKTV010000153.1:0-4196 GCA_963659075.1 Lachnospiraceae bacterium
GGGCAGCGAGGATCGAACTCACGATGAGGGAGTCAAAGTCCCTTGCCTTACCGCTTGGCTATGCCCCAACAGGCCGCCTAGTTCAGTATCAAAGATGACACGAATTAAACCAAATAATGGTGGAGACGGGTGGTTTCGAACCACCGAACCCAGAGGGAGCAGATTTACAGTCTGCCGCGTTTAGCCACTTCGCTACGTCTCCATTAAATAAATGGTGCCGACTATAGGAATCGAACCTACAACCTACTGATTACAAATCAGTTGCTCTGCCAATTGAGCTAAGTCGGCACAAAGTGGAGGTTAACGGGCTCGAACCGCTGACCCTCTGCTTGTAAGGCAGATGCTCTCCCAACTGAGCTAAACCTCCGTTTGTTTTATCAACACCTCTTAACTGAAGTGCCTAATTAATATACCATGCACTCAGAATAAACGCAACACTTTTTTATCTTTTTTTTGAAATATTTTTTGACTTGTTTGAATTTTGGCTTTTTTATCGCATTATTTCATATCATTAATTTTTTTGTTTCTCTATAGATTAAAGCGTATAATAAATAGCGGTGATTAAAAATGTATAGAAATACTTGGGTAGAAATAAATTTAGATGCTATCTATGATAACGTAAAATACACAAAAGAACTTTGTGGTAAAAAATATATCGCAGTAGTAAAAGCAAATGCTTATGGAAATGGTGACTTACAAGTTGCGAAAACTTGTTTAGAAGCTGGTGCTGATATGCTTGCGGTTTCTTCATTGGATGAAGCTTTGATATTAAGAAATAAAGGATATGATGGTGATTTGTTTATTCTTGGTGCGACAAATGTAGAAGATGTTCCTATTTTGATTGAAAATCATATTGCGACAGCAGCTTTTTCAAAAGAATGGGTTGATGCAGTATGTTCTTCTAATTGTTCTGGATTAATTGTTCATTTAGCGTGTGATACAGGCATGAATCGTTTAGGTTTTAAAGATAAAGATGAATTAAAAGAAGCATTACATGCTTTAGTAGCATCTCATTGTAATGTAGAAGGTATCTTTACACACTTTTATTGTTCATCTGAACCAGATCACATTAAAACAAACAAACAGTTTTCTTTATTCAAAGAATTTGTGAGTTATTTAGATTATCCATTTAAATGGATCCATTGTGATAACAGTGACGCAACAATATTCTTCAAGGATGATATTTCCAATGCATGTAGAGTTGGTATTTCATTATATGGAATCTCTCCATTCACTTCTTCTTTAAAACCTTCTGTTTCTTTATATACACAAGTATTTATGTGTAAAACGATTCATAAAGGTGAAACGGTTGGCTATGGTGCATTACATACCGCATTAGAAGATGAAATCATTGGAACATGCCCTATTGGTTATGCGGATGGTTTTATTCGAAAGAATAAAGGTAGAAAAGTATATGTAGATGGAATGTATGCTGAAGTTGTTGGAAATGTATGTATGGATCAGATGATGATTCGTTTACCACATGAAGTTCCTTTAGGATCGAAAGTAGAAATATTTGGAGAACATATTGATATTGAAGATATGGCAAAAGAATTAGATACAATTTCTTATGAAATCATGTGTTTAATATCTGAACGTGTTACAAGAAGATATATTCGTCATAATCAGATTCAAGAAGAATGTAATTTGAGATTAGAACATAGTAAAAAGAAGTGAATGAATGTCACTTCTTTATTGTTATACTTACGATTTCTGGATTGTTATACAATCTAGGAATATGTGGATTCCCACTCGCAAGCCCTCTTGATATCACTAGATATTTATTCTTTAAGCGATGGATTCCTTCATAATATTTTGGAAGTAGACCTTGTTGAGGTGCAAAGATACCTTTATTGATAAAAGGAATTCTCCATTGTCCACCATGTACATGTCCACTAATAATCAAATCACATCTAATCTCTTGGTAGAAATCAATATAATCTGGTCTATGAGAAATCAAAACTTTATAGTTATCTGTTTGATACATTACATCTAATTGTTTTGGTTCAATATTTGCTTTCCTACCCATATCATTCAATCCTAAGATTTCAATTGATGTATTTCCTTTTTGAAATACTTCTGTTGTATCTTCTAATACATGAACTCCCATTTGTTTTAGTTGAGTTCTTAAATCATCAATTTCTTTTAAGTACTGATCATGATTTCCAGATGTAAAGTATACTGGATAATTTTGTAGTACAGAAATCAATTCAAAAGAAATATCAAAATCTCGATCAATATCAAATAGATCACCAGGAATGATGATCAAATCTGGTTTCATTTTATCTACAACACTTTTAATTCGTTCTTGTTTTTTACCATATCTTCTACAATGTAAATCAGCTAATACACAGATTTTTATTTCATCATCCACTTTCTTTGTATGAATGATATATTCCGTCGTATCTATCTTATGATATTGAAATCCACATCCTAGAAATATACCTGTTCCTATCAATGAACTCTTTATTAATTTATTCATACAGCACTCCAAAATCACTCAAAATATAATTTCTTTGGATATTTTTATACAGTTTTCCATTCGCATAAATACAATATACTAATTCATCTTCTCTTTGTTCTATTTTTTCGATTACTCCATACAAGGTTATATCTTTATACACAAATGAAACTGTATGTCCAACTCTAAGTTTTTCCATGTATTCATCATACAAGATGTTAAAGAAAATGAATAGCTATCATCGCTATTCATTTCTTTCACCCTGTATAAGAATTATCTTTTGTATTTTTGAAATTCTGTTTTTCTAACCAGATTCTTTCATCTTCTGTTTCTGGAATATCAATTCTTTCAATTTTAAAGATAACAGGCCTAGTTCCATCATTACAACAAGCAATCATCATACGATCATCATTTGTCCAATTATGCATAATAGAACCACCTTGCAGAGCAGTATAAACATATCTACTAATTGCATCCCAAGCTTCCCCACAAAATTTCCCATTCATCAAGTGATAAAAATCATCTTGTTCTCTCGTTCTTTTTAATACAAAGGTTTCACCTACTTGAAAGAATGGACATGGTCCAGATTTAGGATCAGCGAGAAATGCTTCTTGATATTCAGGAAACACTTTTTTATCTAAAACTGTAATCTTACATTCATGTTTCATAACAACACCCCCAAAATCATCTGTTTAGTTTCAAAAACGATTCTTTCGCTGCAGAAGGACCTATTTTGATCTGCTCAATAGCTTTATACTGTTCAGGATTTGTCACAAGAACAGATGTAATTAAAGAATAACCCTTTTCTTTGATCGTATTGATATCAACTTCTACTAAAAAATCTCCCTGTTTAACTTTTTGTTCTTGTTTAACAGTTCCTTTGAAACCTTCACCATTTAACCGTACAGTATCTAAATCAATATGAATTAAAAGTTCTGTACCATCTTCGCCAACCAATCCTATCACATGTCCTGTTGGAAATACAACAGATACCTCTCCACTCACAGGTGCATAGAAACGATTATCTTCTGGAATGATTACGAAACTTTTTCCTAGCATTTCTTGGAAAAACATTTCATCTGAAACTTCACTTAATGGAACAACTTTCCCTTTCACAGGACTAAATACTATAATTTCTTCTTTTGTAGTTTCTTTTGTTTCTTGAAACCCCAATACCCAAACAAGAATAAATGTTGAAATAAACGCAATCACCATTGAAATACATACATATAAGCCTCCAATACCACCAACAATCATTTGAACAAGCCATCCCACATGATTTGACAAAAAGTTCAACGCTGTACTAATCCCCACACCCACAACAAATGTAATTATCGCTACAATCAAAAGTGTAAGCAATGATTTGAAGAAATACTTGATTATCTTTGGAATTATTCTGTCTTAAAATTGATCAACACATTTCAACAAAAACACCATTAAAACTACAGGTATTACACTAGAACTATAAGATGCCAATGTAACAGGCAATCCAAATATCGAGCTAAAATGAATGTTATATGCATTCGTAATCAACGCAGTGTAATTTGGATGTAACAAAGCACCTGTAATTGCGATTGCCACATATGGATTACAACCCATCTTTTTATAAGCAGTTACTGCTAACATCATTGGTAAAAAATATAATAGAGCATCACCAATAATATTTATTAAATCATCCCTTGGAATGATTACGAAACTTTTTCCTAGCATTTCTTGGAAAAACATTTCATCTGAA
>CAVKTV010000154.1:0-1287 GCA_963659075.1 Lachnospiraceae bacterium
TTATACCACCAAATACATTTTTTAATTTTTACCCTTCATGTGCAAATAAGGATTTAATATTAATATTAAGATCAACAATAATGATGATAAATGTTTGATCAAACTACATACATCTTGTAAATGAAATTCTTGTTTGTCATGATTTGATTTTGGAATCTTTCTCAAAACACTAAAATATCCAATTGTAACTAATACAATAATTGGAACAATCATTCCTAATAAGAATGATGTAATATTTACACCCGAAATATTACACATCAAAAGAACAGATGCATATGTTGGCAAAGAACTTTCCGGTATATGACGAAACCAGCTTGCTAAGAAAGCTTGATCTTTTGGCTTTAAATAATCATGAGTTTGTTCATCTACCATTTGCCCACATAACACCATCGCAGCTGCAGATGGTAACAATCCAATAAACAAACACGCTCCAGCGCAAGTAATACGTGTACTATGAAATATATGTTCTAAGTCAATTTGTGCGAGTTTGATTTGATTCCGTTTTTCTAACATTCTTTGTAGAAAAGTAATGAGATAGATTGATATCAATATTTGTAAAGAACTCCAATTCGTTAATACATTTAGAAATTGATCCAAACTATCTTTCAAGGAAACATGAAAAAACAACATCATCATGACGATTCCCGCAAGCACTGCCTGATATAAAGGTCTCTTTAATCCTAGCGCAATGATTATCACCAAAAATACGATTCCAACATAAATCACTTCCATATATTCTTTCCCCTTTTGGAAATATTATGAAGAAGTGGATTCTCATTTACAAGTAACATGCATAAACTAATAACTATTAAATTTCATAGTAAAAAAGTAGATCATACAATCTACTAAAAAGGTTTTTTATCCAATTCTAAAAATGTTTTCTTTTCTGCTTCATATACTTGATATGTCGCAAATGTATCTGCTTTCGCCCTATGCGTACCTGGGGTTACCTGATAATATTCACATAGATCTTGTAAACGATGATGTGCAAGATGTGGTAATAGTCTTCTTCCTAAAATCATCGTATCACTGTATTGATTATTAATATCTCTATTTCCTAAAGTACTTAGGAATCTTAAATCAAATGATAAGTTTTGTCCTACTAGAAATTCACCATCAATGAATGAAAAGATTTCTTCTGATAGTTCATTGAAATGTGGTTGTTCTTTTACCATTTCATTTGTAATTCCTGTTAGATTTGTAATAAAAGAACTAATATTCTTTTCAGGTTTCATCAAATGATTATATTCATCTACTATGATTCCATTTCTAACTTTCATAATAGAA
>CAVKTV010000154.1:1297-4176 GCA_963659075.1 Lachnospiraceae bacterium
ATATCTAGGATCTAAACCTGTTGTTTCAGTATCCATTACACAATAGTTATCCACAAATTTTGGAATGTATTTTCCTGCAAGCATACTACTTCCTCACAAATCCAGATTTGATAGCCTCTTCTTTTACTGCATTCGCAACTGTTGGTACAACTCTTTCATCAAATGGTGAAACAATGACATATTCTCTATTTAATTGTTCATCAGATACCAACGAAGCAAGGCCTACTGCCGCAGCAATCTTCATCTCTTCTGTAATCTTTGTTGCCTTAGAATCTAATGCTCCACGAAACAATCCTGGGAACGCTAATAAATTATTGACTTGATTTGGATAGTCAGAACGTCCTGTTCCAATGATATAAGCACCTGCTTCTTTTACATCTTCATAAGAAATCTCTGGTTCAGGATTTGCCATCGCAAATACAATATTTCCTTCATGCATCGATTGAACCATTTCTTTTGTGACCAATCTAGGTGCAGATACCCCAATAAAAATATCTGCATCTTTCATTCCTTCTGCTAGAGAAGCATAATGTTGATGATTTAGATTTACATATTGTAATAATTCTTTTTTTAAATCATTGTAAGAATCAGCTTTATCAGGATCTACACAACCATCAATATCAAATGCATAGATTTTATGAAATCCGTAATTATATAACATTCGAATGATAGAAGAACCAGCTGCTCCACATCCAGAAACGATAACTTTTTGTGTTTCTGGTTTTACTTTCTTTAATCTCAAACAATTAATGAGTGCAGCTAATACTACAATTGCGGTACCATGTTGATCATCATGAAATACAGGAATACTACATTCTTGTATCAATCTCCTTTCAATTTCTACACATCTTGGTGCACTTATATCTTCTAGATTGATTGCACCAAAAGATGGAGCTACCATCTTACAGAATTTGATGATTTCTTCTGTATCCTTACTATCAATGACCAAAGGCCAAGCGTCAATATTCGCAAACCGTTTCATTAATAATGCTTTTCCTTCCATAACCGGCATAGCAGCTTCTGCACCAATATCACCTAGTCCTAATACTGCAGTTCCATCAGAAATGACAGCGACTGTATTTCCTCTATTTGTATATTGATAACTACATTCAGGATTTTCATGAATCTTACGACATGGTTCTGCGACGCCTGGCGTATAATCCAAAGACAAATCTTCTGCGTTTTCACAAGGAACTTTAGATTCTACTTTTAACTTTCCATGATTCTTTTGATGTAACTCTAATGATTTTTCATAAACATTCATCTTTCAATCCTCCAAATCGTAAATATCATTTCCATAAATATCCATTCCAACAAAACAAGGAAAATCTTTCACTTCCAATTTCGTAATTGCTTCCGCAAGTAAATCTTCAAACGCAATCATTTTTCTAGAAACAATACAATGTGATAAAAGTGCTCCTACTCCACCTGCACAAACAAAATAAATCATTTGATACTCCTGTATGGCTGATTTGACTGCTTCACTTCTTCTACCTTTTCCAATCATGCCTTTCATTCCATGTTTCGCTAAGGCAGGAACATAAGGATCCATTCTAGAAGAAGTCGTAGGGCCCGCTGAGCCAATCACCTGTCCATCTTTTGCGGGAGTTGGACCAACATAATAAATCAAGGCATCCTTTAAATCAAATGGTAAAGGTCGACCATTTTCAATCATTTCCACAAGTCTTTTATGTGCTGCATCTCTAGCAGTATAGATCGTCCCAGATAATAGAACAGCTTCTCCTGCATGTAGATTTAAAATATCTGATTCTTTTAATGGTAATGTGATGTGTTTCATGAAATCACCTTCTTTGCGTGTCTACAAACATGACAACAAATATTTACCGCAACCGGTAATCCTGCGATATGTGTTGGTGCATATTCTATTTGTACTTTCAATGCGGTTGTTTTTCCATGAAATCCCATTGGCCCAATCTGTAATGTATTGATTTGTTCTAGAAGTTCATCTTCTAATGCTTTATATCTTTCATCAGGATTTGATTTAGAGATTGGTCTGAGTAAAGCTTCTTTACTCATTTTCGCACAAGAATCAAATGTACCACCAATTCCAACGCCAATCACAAATGGAGGACATGCATTTGGTCCCGCTTTTTGAACAGTTTCTAAAACAAATTTTTTCACACCTTCTACACCATCTGCAGGAGTTAACATCTTTAATGCTGATTTGTTTTCAGAGCCAAATCCTTTCGCCATGACTTCTATTTCAATCGAATCTCCATCCATAATATCTGTATAGATGATTGCAGGTGTATTATCTTTTGTATTCTTTCGATCAAATAAAGGATCACTGACAGAAGATAATCGCAAATAATGATCTATATATCCTCTTCTTACACCTTCATTGACTGCTTGATTCAAACTACCACCAACAAGATGTACATCTTGACCAATATGAAGCCAAACAATCATCAATCCTGTATCTTGGCATAATGGTATCTGTTCTTCTTGAGCGATTTTTGCGTTATCCATTAACATCTTCATGACACTTTTTGAGCGTTCATTTTCTTCTTTTTTAGCACTTTGACGGATTGCCTGCAAGATATCTGAATCATAAACACAAGCTATTTCTCCAGCCATTTGTGCAATCGCATTTGTTATTTCTTTTACATTTATATCTTTCATACATCAATTTTATCAGTTAATTATATTTTTTATACAGAAACTTGATTTTCCAATATCAACGTACTACAATGTTTAGCAGTTACCGTTATAGAGTGCTAAAGGAGGAAGTTATAATGGCAAAGAAACAATTCAAAGCTGAATCAAAGCGTTTATTAGAATTGATGATCAATTCAATCTATACAAATAAAGAAATATTCTTAAGAGAATTAGTATCTAACGCATCTGATGCATTAGAC
>CAVKTV010000155.1:0-4156 GCA_963659075.1 Lachnospiraceae bacterium
ACTTTTTCTATAAAATTATCCTCTAAAAAATATGGTGCTATACTCTAAAGACGGGTTTTAATGTTAACTTTTTCATATGTATCCCCTTTATATGAACGTGGAATATTATATATCTTGTGAAAATGAATTGTGCATAGAAATTGAGAAATATTTTCGATAATGTAAACGAATTGTAAGATTTAAGTTTCAAAATAACACTTTTTGTTATAAACTTATCATGCAAATATAAGCATGTCATTTAAGGCATGAAACAGGAGAGGAAAGAAATGGTTAAGGAAACTGTAGTTTTTGCATTAACATCTAGCACCGATTTAGCAGCATCTATCTGTAAGAAGTTAAATCTTCCACTTGGAAAGATTAAAGTAGAACACTTCGCAGATGGAGAAATTCTCGTAGAACCACAAGAATCTATTCGTGGAAGATCCGTATTCATTGTGCAATCCACTTGCACACCTGTTACAGAACATTTGATGGAAGTATTGATCTGTATTGATGCTTGTAAGAGAGCTTCTGCAGGAGAAATCAATGTCATTATGCCTTATTATGGTTATGCACGTCAGGACAGAAAAGCTGCTCCACGTCAACCTATCACTTCAAAGTTAGTAGCTAACTTATTAACAGTAGCTGGCGCTAATAGAGTTATTACATTTGATTTACACGCTTCACAGATTCAAGGATATTTTGATATTCCAATTGATGATTTGACAGCTGTTCCTATGATTGGACGTTACTTTGTAGAAAAGAACTTCCCTAAGGATTCTGTATGTGTTGTATCACCTGATCATGGTGGAGTTGTTCGTGCAAGAAGATTAGCTGATATCTTAGATGCACCTATCGCTATCATTGATAAGAGAAGACCAAAGCCAAACATGGTAGAAGCACAAAATGTTATTGGTGATGTAAAAGATAAGATTTGTATCGTAGTAGATGATATTTGTGATACAGCTGGCACATTATGTGCTGGTTGCCAAATCTTGAAAGATCATGGCGCTAAAGAAGTATACGTTGGTATTACACATGGTATCTTCTCTAGAGATGCAGTAGATAAGATTGAAAACTCTGTTATTAAAGAATTAGTAATTTCAGATACAATTCCATTCGGAGCAGAAAAAGCTGAAAAGACAAATAAAGTAACAGTATTATCTGTTGCGGATATGTTAGCTAATACAATTGACGCAATTGAAAATCATACACCAGTATCTCATGTGTATGATGATTACAAAAAAGAAGAAGCTGAATAAACAAATGAAGGATCCGAAAGGATCCTTCTAGTGTTTTTTGAGAATCTGTATTTCTTAGCTTTGGAATGAAACAGTTCTACTCTGATAGATTGGAGCGTAATAACTTGAAGAATTTGATGCGGTAATCGTTAAAGAAATCTTAACATTTGTACCCCACGATCCACTAATAGTGTATGAGGATGTGGATGTTGCTTGGTTATAGAAATCTCCGTTGATAATGTATTCAATTTGATAAGGACTTCTTAACCAACTTTCAAGATTTCCTTGGAATACTTTAGAAGCTCCTTTGTAGATTCTGTTAAGCTGTACAGAATATATAGAAGTGATACCCCAATATGTTCCAGACTCTGAAGTTGTTACATAGTAGTCTATAGATGGTTTGTAGCCGCTATTTACATACAATCCAACTGTCAGTACTCTGTATGAAGAAACCCTTGCGGAAGTAACTTCGATATTTGATTTTCCTTTTAATAATTCTTTGTATGCTTCAATAAAAGAAATATCATTATTTTCTGCATAGACAGATACCATTTCTTTAAAAGTCATTGGTTCACTGACTGATATTTCGGGCTCTTCGTTTTGTGCGCTGTTATTGCATCCTGCATGTATAAAAACACTTGATATTATTAGTGTACAAGCAAAGAATAAAACGAGTTTAAGTATTTTTTTCTTTTTGATAACCATTCTTAAATATAAACATTAGTAAATTACTAAGACCATATAGTGCTAACAAAATTCCAACGATACGAATAGATGGAATTAATTCAGTATATCGTAGGCCACAGAATCTACTTGCGTAAATAACATCTGTATCTCCCCATATTATTTGAATCATAAAATCAGGAATATAAGGAGAAAGAAATACGATTGTCAAACCAATAAAGAAAATGATTTTGTATCTTTTCATAGTCTTTCACCTGCTCAATCTAAAAATACAACTTTATTTAAATTTCAATGTCTCCGTTTTTAAATCTTGAAGGATTTAAAGTGATCATGATATTCAACCTTCTTTCTAACAACAGAATAATATACATATTTAAAAAGAACAGTCTTTTTATTGAAAATAGAATTTGATAAAATTAATATATTAAGTTCTAGATATCCTTACTTTTTTTGTTCACTTGTACTTTACAAATAATAAAGAAAACAGTTAAAAATAATAATATAGGAATCAAAAATGCTGCAAATATTCCTAAATAATTAGGAATTTCTCCTTCAAAATAATAAGAAATAAAGGTGAAAACAATCATAATCAGCCAAAATAGCACTATATTATTTTTTTTCTCTTTCCCAATAACATATAAAATGATTGTATCTTTTACACTTTTTGTTTGCTGATAGTATTTAGGGATAAGATATATTCCTATAACATATCCCAAAGGATCTAAGAAAGCTAAAGAAAAAATCATTGCTTTCGCAACTGTAAAATAATTAAAAGTTAATAAAGAAAAATTGTTAGAAAATAAAATTTGATTGTTAAATAAATATCCACAAATATAAAAACCAATGAAAGATACTAGTGTGCTAATCAAAATCGTAATTATTAAATTAACTTTTTTATACATAATATTATCCTTGTGAAAGGTATAGACATTCTATAGTGTGCATACGTCTTGATATTCAACAAATTTTGCGCACACCTTGTCTCTACTTATTCTACATGCAAGCCATACCCCACCTTTGCAAAGGATTGCTGCAATAGGGTGTCCAAACAATTTTAGTACATCACAGGATTTTCCTAAAAAGAAAGAACAACCATAATCGTTGGAATGAAAAGTAGGAGGATCAATGTAAAAAGAGCAAACTTCTTTATAGCAAATGTATGCTGCACCACGTTCACCATAATTAATATTTGTTGTGATATTATTTTTTAAATTGATACACGAAAAATCTAAATCAGAGCTAATTGTTAATAAATTTTCTAAAATATTTCCGTTTTCATCTCCTAGATAAGTAAGTTGCATTTGTGATTCATCATTACTGATAAGAGTATATACAAGGGTGTGTCGTATTCCGACATCTGTTTTTGCAACTCTATCAACATATACAGAATCAATATAATCTTTATATTTTGCATATGAATCAGAGTTATAAATATTATTTTTAAATTTTTCAGAAGAAGATGAATCAATTTGAATTGTTTCTGCTTCCACAGGAAAACTAGTAAATATAAAAGTAAAACAACAAATTAGTAATAACATTCACTTCTTTAACATATTATTGTCCCTCTTTCTTTAAACTATTGTATAAATCATCTGTAAGATAACCAGTATTAATATTTGAAATTGAGCGATTATCCATAGTTATATAGGTTGGAACAGATGAAATCATATAATCGTTAAGTAATTGTTCTTTCTCTTCACTTTTTAAGGTGTTGCTATCTAATAAATATAATCGAATAATAATGTTATCATCTTTGGCACGCTGATTTAAATTGTTTATTGAATCAACGCAATATGAACAATCTGGACGTGATATCAAAATTGGATAATTAAATGAGGTATCATCTTGTTTCTTAATGAATGTTGAAAATGTCAACTCGTAAAATGATATGTTAGTGGTTCTGATACCGTAAGTTTTTAATATAAATTCTTCTTCTATTTTATGCGTATTTTCTTTTGAAATGCAATTGCAGAAAAGAAACGGGCAAATTAATAGAAGCAACCGCGTTTTCGTATTCATTTTTCTTTTTCTTTCTGATTTCAATATATGATATATAAAATAGAAAATCTATAGTGAATGTCTGAATGGTCATTTTTTTGTCTTAATTGTGATTTTTTAAAAGTTTATCTATAAAATGTATGCGTAATAACTTTCTTTTTTGTCTACTGATGGTTTCGACTTTATTGTTATCAAGTAAAATTTCATTTCCTTCAAAAGACTTAACGTGTGAAATGTTAAGCAATATTGAACGG
>CAVKTV010000156.1:0-3606 GCA_963659075.1 Lachnospiraceae bacterium
CAATGTACCAACAGAATCAAACAAGAATGTAACAATCGTTTTACCACCACATCTCATTGTAAAATAACTTGCATTGTATAACGCTGATACCCACATTGTTAATCCACCAAAGCGCAACATCAAAGTCGCTACGCTTTTTACAGAATCACTTGTTTGATATAAATTTGGAAACATTGGTGCAAGTACCAACAATGTTGTACCAAAACATATCGCAATCATCAATGTAAATACAATCATCTTACGATCCGTATCCACTGCTTCTTCAATTCTTCCTGCACCTAAATGATGTCCAACTAATATAGAAATACTATCACCCATCGCAATATTTGATACGAAAAATAAGTTCGTAATCGTTGAAGAAATGTTATAAGCCGCCAAAGCATCGATTCCTCTTGTGGAGTAACATTGCGTTATCATTGCTTGTCCAATGGACCATAATAATTCATTTAATACAAGTGGAAATCCTTTGATACAAATTTCTTTCACTAAAGATAATGGAACAGAAAAACCATGAAATAAACCTTTATAGAAAACAAATCTTTCACGATTCATTAACGCAAATATAATGTTAACTGCAAGTTCTGCAAATCTTGATATGACTGTAGCAATCGCTGCACCTGTAGGTCCTAAAGCAGGAAAACCAAATAAACCAAAAATTAAGATACTATTTCCAACAAAATTTACACAGACCGCTGTCACGCTGGCTATCATTGGAAGTCTTGTTTCACCAGATTCACGCATAGAAGATGAAATACTTTGTGACAAGGCAAAAGGAATAAAACCAATTGTCATCCAATGAATATAATTCAAAGCATATTCCATTGTCTTTGCGATATCAGCTGCATTATCTTGTTCTGCATGCATAAATAGTCCAATCAATTGATTACCAAACAAATCAAATACCAAAACAAATATAACCGCAATCAATGTTTCAACAATCATTTTAAAACGCAAACAATGTCTTACACCATCTGTATCATTCTTCCCAGCAAATTGTGCACCAAATATGCTTGAGGCAGAAACAGAACCAAATATCGCTAAATTAAATACCGTAATGATTTGATTAGAAACAGAAACACCACTCATGGCTAACGTACCAGTTTGACCAACCATGATATTATCTAGCATATTTACAAAGCTAGTAATTAATTGTTGAATCAATAATGGTACCGCAACAACCAATACCGTTTTATAAAAGTTTTTATCCCCAAAATATTTCTTCATAACACCTCAAATAAAAACATTAGTTATGCAACTAATGTTTCTATTTTATTACAAATAATATACTTTTGAAAACAATGGATACATATTACTTTTTATATTATGTGCTGTCATAATCACTGTAATATCTTTTTCTTTTAGAATTTTTGTTAGAAGATTTTCAATATTGTTTTGATCCATTGCAGAAAAGCTTTCATCTAATATAAGAATCTTTTTATCAGACAATAATGCTCGTCCTAAACAGAGCCTCTGCTTTTCTCCACCAGAAATATTCGAACCCTGATCTTCTATCATAAAATCCAAATCTTCTTCACATCTTTCAAAGAAATCATTCAAGTTCAAATACTCAAGCTTATCTAGTAATTCAGAATCATCTATCTTCTTTCCCATTGTCAAATTATTTCTTAAAGTGTCATTAAAGATATGTGTATCTTGTTCCACGTATATTATTTGATTAATATACTGTTTATAATCCAATCTATTGCGATTAGTACTATTCAATTGGATGTTTCCTTTATATTGATAATTATTATTGAATATCGCTTTTAATAGTGTTGATTTTCCACTACCACTTTCGCCAACAACTAAATATTTACCACCTTTTTCAAACAAAAAAGATTGATCTTTATATAATACTTTATTATCAATATGTTGTATTTCTTCTAATCTAGTTATTTCTATTGGAAAGATTGTTTCTACTTTTTGTATTTGTTTCTTTTCTAAACTAAAATCCAACAAATCTTGATTAGATTTGATTTTAGAATAATTTGATACAGAAACTGTAACAGATTGTGAAAATGTGCCAGCTAGATTTCCAACTGTTAAAATAGCACCAACTTTTGTATATCCTTTGATAGATAGCCATGCAACTAAAAATATAAAAGCACATTGAAAAAGAAAACCAATCATTCCAATAACCATTTCCATTATATTAACTGTGCAATCATACTGATATCTTGCATTTTCAGATTGTTTAGAAGCAAAATCAATTCTTTCAAAGAATCTTTTAACATTATCATATAAAATATATTCTTGCCTTCCATATAAGCAATCATTCATTGTTTTTGTCATTTTCTCATTTTCATTCGTATTTTTCACTGTTACTTCAGAAAGTTTGTTTTGGAATAATTCAGGTGCCTTTTTCATTACAAAATACATAATGATTGATAAAACAACTACACTCCAATGAATTGTACATAACGCAACAAATGAAAATATTAAAGTGAAAATATAATATGAAATCTCTAATAATGGATCAATACAATTTCTATCAATTAAATCAATATTAGATGTAAATTTTGCCATCATCTCAGAAGGAGCACTTTTCTCCCATTCGTCATTTGATAATTCTTCAATCAAAGAAGCTTCATAATTACGTATCTGCGTATTCAATTTAGCTCTAAACTTACTTGAATTGTTATTTCTAACTTTCTGCATATAATACATTGCAGTCCAAATAATCATGATAAAAACTGTACTTCTTAATAAATCTGTGACTGAAGCATATATCGCAGAATTTAATAAGCCTGATAACATGTAAGCACCTAATACATTAAGAGCAGATACAACACAAGATAAAACAACTACAACGATGAATTCTTTTTTGTATTTTCCAATAAATTTCCTAAGCATATAATTTTCTTCTCCAAAAGAATTTTATTAAAAGGAAATTTATTGATATATAGATTTTTCTGCTTAAATTTGTGTGAATTCAAATAATTGTTTCAGATATTTATTCTCTAATGCATAATTACCATTAATTTCTAAATTGTAAATAACTGCATTAATGAATAATTGTGAAGACACAAAGTCTGATTCAAATCTGTTCAAATATTTATCTATCTTGTTACTATCATTATTTGTTTGAATATCTTTCATTGCTTTATACAATTTCATGATTTCTTTAAAATCACTTTTGTAATCTTCATTTGAATAATATGAAGTAATCATGTTCATTAATTGAAATGTATATGATGATTTATTAAACCATTTATTACAATATTCTTTTGCCTCATCTAATTTATTATCAAGCAAATATACGTAGATAATATTTGCTTTACATTTTAAAACAATATCTTCTAGATGATTTGCTTCAGCATTCATTAAACATTCATTCAATTCTTTTATAGATTCATCATATCGCCTCATTTTCAAAAAAATTAAAGCTTGATTCATTCTAGTCAATTGAATCAATTTAAAATAAGAATTATTTTGAGAAATAAGTATAGATTTTTCACTTTCTTTCAATGCTAAAATTAGATGGTTATATTTAAACAACAACGCTGAATAATTTGCTCTAAAATATGCTTCTGCTATGCCAGAATTCGAAATTGAGTGCTCCGCATGTAACAAAGCTTTTTCATTATCGCAAATATCATAATATAA
>CAVKTV010000156.1:3616-4135 GCA_963659075.1 Lachnospiraceae bacterium
ATAAAGATAATAAATAATTATAGAAAGAAAATAACAATCCATCTGTTCTTTCATAAAACTTACTCAAAATTTTCTGAAAGTAAGAAAATTCAGAAGTATCATTTTTCATCATCAATAAATATGCTTCTCTAATTAATTGATCATAAAGAAAAGATAAAGAAAAACAAGATTCATTTATCATATAATTTATATCAACTAATTTATCAACAGCAAAATAACTTAAATATTGAATAAATTCATTTATTTTCTGAATACCTTTTCCTTCAGAAGAAAATGTTCTATCAAATCTAATATGGTATACATCACATAAAACATCTATACTAGATTCAGATGGACTCTTTTCCCCTCTTTCTAATTCACCAATATATTGCAGAGATAATCCCGATAATTTAGAAGCTTGTGCTAATGTTATTTCATGAAAGACTCTGTTCCATTTCAATACTGCTCCAACTGTAATTTGATATAATTGAATATCTAAAAATAGTTGTGGTTGGCATCAAGCAGTAAAGATGTCTAGGA
>CAVKTV010000157.1:0-4134 GCA_963659075.1 Lachnospiraceae bacterium
TTGACAAAAAAAGTGATATCCATTAAATGGGATACCACTTTGTCAACAGACTGAAACAAGATTGAAAAATCTTGTTTTTTCATTCAACTGCACTATTTCCTTCTACGTTACTTGGACCAAATCCATAAGGAAGCAGCGTATTTAAGTCTTCTTCTATAAAATCATCTTCTGTTTTTGCGAGAATAACATTTAAATCTTTTCCACTAAATTCAAATAATGCTTGTCTACAAACACCACATGGTGAAGTGATTTGTTCATTGATTTCATTTGTGCGAGCACCAACGATTGCGATATCTGTAAATTCTGTAACTCCTTCAGATACAGCTTTAAATAACGCAGTTCTTTCAGCACAGACAGTCGGTGTAAAAGAAGCATTTTCGATATTACAACCTGTGAATATTTTTCCGTTTTTTGCGCGTAGTGCTGCGCCTACTTTAAAATCACTATATGGTGTATACGCAAATTTTCTTGCGGCAATTGCCATGCGAATCAAATCTTTCTTTTCTTCTAATGTTAATGTTGTACTCATAGTGAACTCCTTGTGATTAATAATATTGTATAATAATTTCTGCGTGGAGAAATAAAAAATGATATTGTCTTTTGAAAATGTAAGTTATAAATATGCGGTGAATCCAATTTTAGATCATGTGAATTTTGTTGTGAATGAAAATGATAAATGGGGTGTTGTTGGTTTGAATGGTGCTGGAAAAAGTACATTGTTGAAATTGATGGCACAAGTAGAAAAACAAGATTCTGGGACAATTCAAGTATTAAAGAAATATAAGATTTCCTATTGCCCACAAACAATGGAATTTCAAAATGGATTGACGATTTATGAAACTGTAAATTCTTATATGGATGAAAAAGTAGAAGATTATGAAATTAAATCCATTTTAAATAAACTTGGTCTAACAAATTATGAAGAGAAAATTGATACTTTATCTGGTGGCCAAAAGAAAAGAGTTGCCTTGGCAATTTCTTTGATCAAAAAAGCAGATCTATACCTTTTAGATGAGCCAACCAATCATTTAGATCAAGAAATGATCGTTTGGTTAGAAAAGTATCTTCAAAGAGTTTCTAAAGCAATCGTATTAGTAACACATGATCGTTATTTCTTATCTCGTATCACAAATCATATCGTTGAAGTCGATCAAGGACATCTTTATACATATGAAGGAAACTACGCAGATTATTTAGAACAACGTGAAATTCGTTACCAACAAGCTATCACACAAGAACATAAGCGGCAGAGATTTTTAAAAACAGAAGTGGAATGGATCCGTGCAGGAGCACAAGCTAGAAGTACGAAACAAAAGAGTCGTATTGAACGGTTTTATCAGATTGCCCAAATGGAATCCATGAAACAAAGAGATACATTGGAATTGAAGTCCGCAAGTACTAGACTTGGTAATAAAACAATCATCATTGATCATATTTCAAAGTCCTATCCAAATAAACCATTATTTGAAGACTTTTCTTATACACTCATGAGATTAGATAGAATAGGTATCATTGGAAATAATGGTTGTGGAAAGAGTACATTATTAAAAATCATCATGGGACAAATCAAACCTGATCAAGGTAGTATCACAATTGGTGAAACAGTGAAGATTGGCTATTTTGCGCAAATGAATGAAGTGTTTGATGAGAATCAAAGAGTCATTGATTATTTGAAAGATTTTGGTGAAGTTGTTTATACGGCGGATCATGAGGCAATCTCTGCTTCACAAATGTTAGAAAGATTCTTGTTTTATAAAGAAGAACAATATAAACCAATCTGTAAATGTTCTGGAGGGGAAAAGAGAAGATTATATTTATGTTCTATTTTGATGCAAGCACCAAATATATTGATATTAGATGAACCTACAAATGATTTAGATACCGAAACCTTAACAATACTAGAAGACTATTTAGATCAGTTTGAAGGTGCAGTGATTACTGTATCTCATGATCGTTATTTCTTAGATAAGATTGCAGATCGATTGTTTGTATTTGATAATCATAAAATCAATATCAAACAAATGACATATTCAGATTATTTAGAAAGTAAAGAAAAAGAAACAAAAGAAAAAGTAGCACCTGTTATCAAGAAAGCAACAAAGCCAAATAAACATTTAACGTATATGGAAAAAAGAGAATTGGAACAATTAGAAAACCAATTACCAATTCTTGAAGAAGAAATCAAACAATTAGAAGAACAATTAAATTCTGTTACGGAATATGAAAGTATCAAAGAAATATCAGATCAACTAGAAACAAAAAGGAACACATTAGAAGAATCTGAGATACGATGGATGGAACTCTCTGAAAAGGCTGAATGAAAAAAGACTGCTTTTCAACAGCCAAATAGGGGAGAGAATTAATTTATGAATCTCAGATATCTCTATCTGATGGTATTAGAATACTTTAGAAATGTGTAGAACAAGTGAATGATTCGTTAAAAGGATATGAAAAAAGAAGATCGTTGGATCTTCTTTTATGCGATTGCGGCGTCTAATGCAATCTTGATCATATCAGTAAATGATTTTTCTCTTTGTTCTGGAGTTGTTTCTTCAGGTGTTACAAAAGAATCGGAAATCGTTAAGATACAAGATGCATTTTTCCCTAATACTTTTGCGTTAGAGAATAAAGCGAAGCTTTCCATTTCAACTGCTAAACAATTCTTTTCTGCAACTTTCTTCATGTAATCTTTACTTTCACGATAGAATACATCAGAAGAATGAATACAACCTACATTTGTATTGATTCCAAGATTCTTCGCACTTTCAATTAATTTCTCATTTAATTCTTCACTTGGATATTGAATGTCAGATGTATTACCACATTGTTCTTTTGCGTAACTGGATTCAGAATAAGCACTATCTGCGATAACAACATCAAATAACTTCAATTCAGGAACATATCCACCTGCAGAACCTACACGGATGATATTTTCTACGTCGTAGAATTTGTATAGCTCATAAGAATAGATACCAATGGATGGCATTCCCATTCCACTTGCCATAACAGTTACAGGTTTTCCTTTCCAAGTACCTGTATAACCTTGTACACCACGTACATTATTTACAAGTTTTGCGTCTTCTAAGAATGTTTCCGCAATGAACTTTGCACGTAATGGATCACCAGGCATTAAAACACTTTTTGCGATTTCACCAACATTCGCACTATTATGGGGTGTTGACATATTAATAATTCCTCCTAATTTCTAACAACATTATATCTTACATTTTAGATGATTTCGCGCCTTTTGTTCCACCTTCAGAATAGTTGGACAATAGGTTTGTATCATATGAGAATGTCATTTTATTTCTTCTTCTTTCACGATCTAAAGCGAGTTCTACTAAATGATCCATAAGTTCTGTAAATGACATACCTTCTTCTTTCCATAGATAGAAAGCTAAAGAACCAGGAATCGTATTGATTTCATTGACATAGACTTTCTTTGTATCTTGATCCATCATGAAGTCAATTCTACAAACACCAGCAGATCCTAATACTTTAAATGTCTTTAAAGCGAGATTTTGAACGAGTTTTGTTTGTTCTTCACTGATAGGTGCAGGTACGATACGTGCAGTAGATGCCATTCCAGCATCTTTTCCATGTGACTTACTGCCTTTACCACCACCTTGGTATTTGTCTTTATAGCTTAATAATTCATCACCAGAAACGGAACCTACTTGTTCGATGACACTTGCCTTGGCATTAGCACCATCGCCTAATACAGAACAGTTCAATTCAACCATTGGTTTTATAACTTTTTCTGTGATGACTTTCTCATCATATTGTCTTGCGTCCTCAAAACATTCTAAGTATTCTTCATCATTATGTGCGATAGAAATACCAACAGAAGAACCAGTACGTGCAGGTTTTAAAATAACTGGATAAATTAATTTATGAACCTTTTCTAATACTTCTTCTTTGTTTGTATCGATTTCATTTCCATAAACCCAGAACCAATCTGTTATTGGTAGATCATTGTCATGTAAGATATGTTTTTGTAGAACTTTATCTTGTCCTACAGAAGCTCCATACAAATCACATCCTGCATATGGTACTTTCAACATTTCAAAGAAACCTTGTATCGTTCCATCTTCACCATTTGTTCCATGCATAACAGGAATCGCAACATCAATC
>CAVKTV010000158.1:0-4107 GCA_963659075.1 Lachnospiraceae bacterium
GTGTAAGTTCCTGCAGTATACTTCCCATTGTTGGATGATGAACAACCTACTAAGCTAAGCATCATCGCAGAAGAAAGTAATCCCGTAAATACTTTTTTCATTCCAATTAACCCTCCATTTGTTATATAATCATTTTAAACGTTGGAACTGTTCCAACGTCAATGGTTTTGTTTATTTTTTCACAAATTTTATGAATATCAAGCAAGCTAGTATTGAAACTGCAATATCAAAAGATATGATTCGTTTCTATGAGAAGAAAGGAATCATACATCCTCAAAGAAAAGAAAATGGATATCGTAATTACACCATGCAAGATCTCCATCTTTTAATATTAATCAAACAATACAACGCTTTAGGAATACCTCTTTCTACTATTCAATCAATGTTAAAAGACAATGATATTTCGGCAGGATATAAGCAATTAACTACACATATCACACAATTGAAACAAGATGTAGAATATTCATATGCTAGATATCAAAACGCAGTAGATTTACAAATCTTATTAGAAAACTACCAAAAGAAAATTCCATTCGAAACAGGAATGCGTCATGATCTTTATTATATTCCTATTAACCAAAATTCCACTTACATTAATCTTGTAAATTCAGGTATTGCTAGACCTGTATATCATATTGATCATACTAATTTAAAACAGAATACTTATCCTTCTGATTATGGATTATTATTCATCACTAAAAGCCTGGAAAATCATATAGAATTCAAAATGATTCCAAAGCATAAATACTATCGCGTTATCACAAAAGTTCCTTCTAACAAAATTATCTCCAAATCAAAATTAGATTTACTCCTAAATGAAATGCATCAAAATGGATATCAAGAATGCGGAGATATCTTCATTTATCAATTCATTATGAATGATAACAATGATAAAGATACAATTTGTATTGAATTCACAATCAAGTAAGTGGACGCTTATAAAACAGAAATGTTACAGTATATTCAAGAGGTGATGCATATGAGCGAAACTAAACATGCATATTGGATACATTTCACACGAGAAGATCCTGAATCAATTAATGGATTTGTATATTTACCACAATGCACTTGTTCTAATTGTGAAAAAAGAGTAAATTTCGAAAAAGAAGTTTGTCCATATTGCGGAGCAATTATGGATGCAGAGCAACCAAAAACACCAAGCAAATAACACTTGGTGTTTTTTCATGGATTACATTTCCCACAAGGTTTGTATCCTTCTTCTATCAATTCTTCTCTGCTCTTATCAGATATTAACTTATTCTTATCTGCTATTGTTTCTACACTATCACAACTTGATAAATGAAATTTTTTACTACTTGTATTTAATACATATCCATTTATTTCATTATCAACAGAGTTTGTTTGAACTTCATTTATTTCTTTTTCTGTTTCAAAAGTAATATTATTTCCATCTGTAGAACAATGAATCGTTCCTTGTAAATCTGTTCTATAAACTGTTGTTCCTTGTTGTTTTAATAGTTGTAAAGTTTCTTCATGTGGATGCCCATAACTATTATCTTTTCCACATGATATTACCGCATATTGTGGATCTACAGCTTTCATCCAAGCAGAACTCGCAGCGTTAGAGCTACCATGATGTCCTACCTTTAAAACATCAACATCTAAATCTTCATAATGATTATAGAGTAATAATTGTTCTTCCATTTGTTCTGCATCACCTGTAAACAAAAAGGATACATTTTTATAATCCAATCGAAAAACAAATGAATTGTTATTATCATCATTTTCTATGATATCTGTAGGACCTAATACATTCATTTCTGCATTCTTTAAGGAATACGTTTCTCCTTCCTTCGCCTGTATGACAGAAACATCTTTTTCTTCAGCTTTACTTAATAAAGATTGAAAACGCTCGTTGTCACTTTCTAAATAAGGGACAAGTATTTCATCGCAACTACTATGTTCTAGCGCTGCAGACAATCCACCAACATGATCATTATGTGCATGTGATGCGACTATATATTTCAAATGATTGATATTTTTACTTTCTAAAAAGGAATAGATCTTTTGAGAAGCAGATGGCAATCCACCATCAATTAACATTGCTTCATCACCATCAATGATCAAAGCACTGTCCCCTTGTCCTACATCAATAAAATATACTTCTAAAGTTTGATTGTTAGAAATATTACTATTTGTATTTTGTTTAGAATCTATTGTTTTAAACTTGTTAACAACAAATCCGCCAATTACCAAACAAACAGAAATAACTTCAATCGCAAATGTTCTTTTTTTCATACATCCATTTTACAGAAAAACCCGAGAAAAATCTCAGGTTTAGATATGTAATACAGTTGTTGCGATTGAAAAATAAATCAATAAAGATAATGCATCGATAATCGTTGTTAGTACAGGAGAAGCTACAACAGCTGGATCTAATCCAAGTTTATCGACTGTCATAACCAAGATACTTCCAATCATCTTTGAGAAAAATACAGTACAAACAACAGTAATAGAAACTACGATTGCGACATAGATTCCAATTTGATCAATAAACAAGCTCTTCAAGAATACTGCACTCGCTAAAGTAACCCCGCACAAAAGACCAACCAATAATTCTTTTAATACAACCTTAGGAAAATCTTTTGATGTTATTTCTTCAAGCGATAAACCACGTACAACTTCAACAGAAGATTGGCTTCCAGCATTACCACCTGTATCCATTAACATTGGAATATAAGCTGTTAAAACAACAACTTTACTTAATGCATTCTCAAAAGAAGTAATGATTCCACCTGTAAAAGTCGCAGAAATCATTAATAACAGTAACCACGGAACTCTCTTCTTCCAAGTTTCAAAAACACTTGTTTTTAGATAAGGTTTATCATTTGGAATGATGGCATTCATCTTATCGATATCTTCCGTTGCTTCTTGTTCCATGATATCCATGATATCGTCAACCGTAATGATACCAACCATTCTATTTTCTTTATCTACAACTGGTAGGGCAGTAAAGTCATATTTCTTAAATATTTGTGCAACGTGTTCTTGATCATCTGATGTTGAACAAGAAACAACATCTTCATGCATGATATCATGAATGAACTCATTCTTATTTCGAATAATCAAGTATCTTAATGCAACAGTACCAATTAATTCTCTTTTTGCGTCTAAAACATAACATACATTAACAGTTTCAGAATCTTTACCAAGTTGACGTACACGATGAATTGCGTCTTCAACTGTCATTGTAGATTTAAGATCTACAAATTCCACTGTCATAATAGAACCAGCTGAATCTTCAGGGTACTGTAATAAATGATTTACATCTTTTCTAGTCTCTGCAGATGTATACGCTAAAATACGCTTTACAACATTCGCAGGCATTTCTTCTAACAAGTCCGTAGCATCATCTGCATACATATTATCAATGACAACACCTGCTTCATGATCGCTCAATTGCGTGATGATATATTGTTGAGAATCATCATCTAATTGAGAGAAAACATCCGCAGCAAGCTCTTTTGGGAATAAACGGAAGATCTTTAACATATCTTCATCTTCCATCTTTTCTAAGATTACGGCAATATCACTTTCATTCATGTCTTGTGCCATTGCACGTAAAGCGACAAATTTTTTTTCTTTTAAAAGGCCTCTAAAAATCTCGAGGTCTTTTTCGTATTCTTTTTCCATTTTACGTTCCTCCAGAAATGATTTTTATGATGTTTGTAAGATAAAGGCACTTCATCATTCGCAAGTGTGCCTATCGGACTACCTTGATTCATAAAACCACCTCCTTCAAAACTGCCATAAAAATAATAGCTTTCTAAAAATGAAAGTCAACAAAAAAATGACTTTTTTACAAGCCATTTACAAATCCTAAGTTAAACTTCTTGTTAAGCCATGAAATGTGAACTTATTTTGTCGAGTTTGTTATTACTTCTTTTGATAAACCTGTATATTTCACAATCTTATCCATTGGTTCTTGTTCCAATAGCATTTGCTTCGCAATTCTTGCTTTTCCTTGTTCTAAACCAATTGAAATACCTTCAGACTTCCCTTCTTCTCTTGCCTTGGCATTTTCTTTTTCATTCTCTTCTCGATTCACTTCTCTTACAAATTCTTTGAACAACATGTAGTCTTTCC
>CAVKTV010000159.1:0-4103 GCA_963659075.1 Lachnospiraceae bacterium
TTTCTTAGTTCTGTTAGATATGGTGAGAATTGTACGATGTCTTTCCCATATGTCATTTGTAGATCATATTCTAAAGGCAACCATGTTTGAATATCTGCTTCATCATGTGCAATCAATGCTTCTAATTTATCTAAAGATTTATATGTTTTCGCTTCTTTTGTTTCTAAAGCTATCATTTCATCTAATAGTTCTACCCATTCTTTCTTTTGTGCTTCTGGAAAAGAATTGACCCACTCTAAAAACAATGCATCTTCTTTCTTTTCATCGTTCTGATTTTTCTCAAATGTAGGAATATCACCTGTAAAGGATTCTCCTAAATCATGAATCAAACACATACGAATCACTTTATTCATATCAACATCATGAAACTCTTCTTCTTGAGATAATAACATTGCCATTAATGCGATTCTCCACGAATGATCCGCAACAGATTCTTTACGATCTCCAATCGTCCAATTATGTCTAGTATTGATTTTCAATTTATTTGCTTGATGTAAAATATCTAAAAATGTTTTAGGTTCCATATCTTTCAATCTCCAGTGAGATTATTTTAGAAAAGAAATTTTCACATTGCAATTAGAACGAAATTCATGTATGATTATTAAGCATTTTCAATGCCCGCGTGATGGAATTGGTAGACGTAGGGGACTCAAAATCCCCCGGTGGTGACACCGTGCCGGTTCGAGTCCGGCCGCGGGCACCATATAAAAGGCACTTCTTAATTGGAGTGCCTTTTTTTCAATTGCTGGTTATTCTGTTTTTGTCTTTGCTTTTTCGATTACTTTATCAGCTACTTCTTTTGGAGCTGCTTGGTATCGATCAAAGCTTGATACATAAGAACCTCTACCTTGTGTCATAGCACGTAGTTCATTTGGATAACTTAACATTTCTGCCATTGGAACTTCTGCTTGAATTACTTGTTCACCATCTTCATTTGTAGTCATATCAATGATGATTCCACGACGCTTTGTAATATCTCCCATCAAAGCACCTGTATATTCCTCTGGAGCAGCAATCGTTACTTTTCCAATTGGTTCTAACAATGTAGGTTTTGCGTTTGGCATTGCAGTATTATAAGCGAGTCTTGCGGCTTCTTTAAATGCATTTTCTTTTGAGTCTACTGGATGATAAGATCCATCATAAAGCGTTGCCTTGACACCAACGACTTTAAATCCTGCTAATACGCCATGATTCATACAATCACGTAGTCCTGCTTCTGTAGGTGGGAAGAATTGTTTTGGTACTGCACCACCAAATACTTCTTCATCAAATACCATTTCACCATCTGGATCATCGCTTGGTTCAAATCTCACCCAAACGTCTCCATACTGACCTGCGCCACCATTTTGTTTCTTGTATTTTCCTTGGGCTTCTGCCTTTCCACGAATTGTTTCTCTATACTGAACAGTAGGCTCTGCAGTCGTAACTTCCACTTTGTATTTACTCTTTAGTTTAGAAAGAATCAAATCAATATGTTGATCACCAATGCCATATAAAACTTGTTCGTGCGTTTCATCATTATTCACAAACTTGATTGTTTTATCTTCTTGCATCATATTCTTTAGGGCAACAGACATCTTATCTTCATCTGCTTTTGTTTTTGGTTTGATTGCGTAACCTAACATTGGCTGTGGATATTCCATATCTGGATAATGAACAACTCTACTTCTCGTACATAGCGTATCATTTGTTTCTGTCACAGATAGTTTAACAACTGCGCCAATATCTCCCGTAAATAGTTTTCCCACACCAATCTGATACTTACCATTGATAACATAGATTTGGTTTATCTTTTCTAATACATCTTTTTTAGAATTATAAACTTGTGAGTCACTATTTAAGACACCAGACATTACTTTCAAATAAGATATCTTCCCAACAAATGGATCTACAATTGTCTTAAATACAAATGCAGATAATGCTTCATCTTCGTTTGTTTCCATATCAATTGTTTGATCTTTGTCATTGAGCGCTTGTACTCTTCCTTTTTCAGCATAAGATGGGAAGAATTCTGTAATCAGATCCATCAATCTTTCAATTCCTGTTAGATTTGTTGCGGATCCACAATATACAGGATGAATATCACCAGAACGAATACCAATTCTTAATCCCTTTGCGATTTCATGTTCATCAAATTTCTCACCAGAGAAGAATTTATCCATCAAAGTATCATCTGTCATCGCAATTGCTTCAGCGATTTCATCATAATATTCTTGTACTTTAGATTGAATCGCTTCAGGAACATCTTTTGCTTGTTTTGGATCATCATAATACCAAGCTTTATTTCTTAAGATATTTACAGAACCAATCACCTTTCTATCTTCAATAATTGGTAATTCAAATAAGAATACAGATTTCCCAAACTTTTCTCTTAAATCATCCACAACTTGTGAAAAGTCTGCATTTTCATCATCTAATTTATTTACAAATAAGATCGTAGGAATCTTTTTCTTTTTTACAGCTTTTTTCCAAGCTCTTTCTGTACCAGATTGCACACTATCTTTCGCACTCACAACAATCAATGCATTATCACCCATTGTTAAACCAGTATCTTCTTCGCCTTCATAATCCATATAACCAGGCGTATCGATAAAATTGATCTTTTTATCTTTCCATTCTACTGGAGCGAGGTGTGCGTAAACAGATAAACCTCTTTTTCCTTCTTCCGCATCAAAATTCAAAGCTGTTGTACCATCATTATTTTTTCCAACTTTTTCAATTGCCTTTGTTTCATAAAGGCAAGCTTCTACTAGTGTACTTTTACCACATCCAGAATGTCCTAAAACGGTAACATTTCTAACTTCATTCGCTAAATAATCTCGCATAATATTACCCTCTTATTTTAAAGTTTCTTTCAAATCGTCTAAACATTCTTTACGTACATAATGGATTGCCATATTTCCTTCATAATCTTTCTTAGCCTTATCTGCACCATTATCTAATAAAACATTGACTAAGCTAGGAATACCAATATATGCCGCTCTCATGAGTGCTGTACAGCCTTTATTATCTTCTGCGTTTACATCCGCACCATTTTTAATGAGTTCTTCAATGACATCTGTCTTATATGCATTAACTGCTTCCATTAACGCTGTACGTCCTTGTTCATCCGTCGCATTGACATCTGCACCTTTAGAAATCAAATATCCAACTGTTTCCGTTTGCCCTAAAAGTGCTGCTCTCATTAATGCAGTGCGTCCTTTATTATCATGAGAATTTACATCTCCACCTGCATGAACGATCATTCTACAAATTTCCGTATGACCTTTTTTCGCTGCACCCATTAAAGCCGTTTTATTATTCTTATCACGTGCTCTTGTGTCTGCTCCATTGTCTAATAAGAAACGAACGATATCTTCATATCCTCTCTTTGCGCTTCTCATAAGTGCTGTACGTCCATCTCCATTAGATACGTTAACGTTTGCTCCCTTTGATACTTGTGCACATACTTTTCCAAAATCTCCAGCTGCTGCTGCATCAAAGAATTCCTGATTTACCTGATCCATAATGATTACCTCCTATTAGATTTATCAGAATTGTTATAAAAAAGATGGACACATGAATCATCCATCTTAAAAACCATATTTATATTGTTTGAATCCCCACCAAAAAGAACTTTTTCTGTATCTCTTTTTTGTACTACAAAAACACTTTCTCTGTTCTTCATGATACTTATCTCCAATCTAGAAATTCAAATACAATTACTAATTACATTGTACTAGAAGCAAAGATAAGTTCAAGTGAAAGCGGTTACTTTTTTAAACTTTTTTATCAATTTATGAAAAAAGTCTTTGTTTATTTTCAAAGACTTTATTTTTGTATTACTTCAATTTTATTAAATGGTATTTCAATATGATTTTCTCTAAAAGACTTTAATAGTTTTTTTCTCACTTCACTTGCGGCTACAAAATACATTTCAAAACTAGTAACTGTTAAAGGAAACGCAATATAAATACCATTGTCACCAAAATCATCAACCCTAATATCAAATGGTTCTTTACTCATATCTGTTCGAATATCAATGACATTATTTGTTGATAAACATGCATCAAATATTAATTGTTTCATCAAATCAATATCTGTATCATATCCAACATAAAACT
>CAVKTV010000160.1:0-4032 GCA_963659075.1 Lachnospiraceae bacterium
TGGTAAAGGTAGAGTCGTTGTACGTGCAAAGTGTGAAATTGAAGAAACAAGAACGATTCAACAAATTGTCATAACTGAAATTCCATATGAAGTCATTAAAGGACAACTTGTTAAGAAAATGGATGAAATCCGTTTATCAAAAGAAATTGATGGTATTTTAGATGTTCGTGATGAATCAGATCGTAATGGATTGAGAATCGTTGTTGATGTAAAAAAAGAAGCAGATGCGAATTTAATCTTAAATTATTTATATAAAAATACAGATTTACAAATCTATTACAACTATAACAATGTAACAATCATTGATCAAAGACCTGTACAAGTTGGTTTATGTGGTTTATTAGATGCATTTATTGAGTTTAGAAAAGATGTTGTTCTAAGAAGAAGTCAATATGAACTTAATAAGATGGAAAAAAGAACACATATCATTGAAGGCTTAATGAAAGCTGTATCTATTTTAGATGAAGTGATTCGTATTATTCGTGCTTCAAAAGATAAAGCTGATTCTAAACAAAACTTAATGAATGAATATGGTTTTGATGAACCACAAGCTGAAGCTATCGTTTCCATGCGCTTGTATCGTTTGAGTAATACAGATATTCAAATATTGAGAAATGAGTTTGCGGAACTTGTAAATAAGATTGAAGAAACAAAAGCAATCATTGAAAATGAGAATGTTCTTAAATCTGTCATTATCAAAGAATTACGAGAAGTAAAGAATGAATATGGTGATGAAAGAAGAACAAAAATCGAAGCTGAAGTTCAAGATATTGTTATTGATAAAGCTGCAATGGTAACAAGTGAAAAGGTTGTTATTACAGTTAGTAGAGATGGATACTTGAAACGAGTTTCTTTACGATCATTTAACGCAAGTGACGCACAAACTGGATTGAAGAATGGTGATGTATTAATTGGTACATTAGAATGTGATACTTTAGATACTTTGTTATTATTCACATCGAAAGGTAATTATGCTTCAGTTCCTGTTTGGCAAATCGAAGAATCAAAATGGAAAGATGTTGGTATGCATCTAAATAAGATGGTTCGTATTGATGGCGAAGATAAGATTATTAACGCAATTATCATTAAAGACTTTAATACGTATGCATGGATCATTACATTATCTTCTAATGGACAAGTAAAGAAGACGCCAGTTTCAAATTGGAAAGTAGATCGGAATTCAAAAGTGATGACTGCGATGAATATTCCTAGAGGCGCATCTATGATCAATGCATTTGTTGCTTATGTTGATCAACAAATCGTATTCCTCAGCAAAGATGGAAATTCCTATCGTTGCGGAATTGATCAAATTCCATCAACTGGAGTGAAGAGTAAAGGTGTTAAGGCAATGAATCTTTCCAAAGGAGATGAAGTTGTGAGTGCTTGTGCTCTAACGAATGATGTTCCAGCGATTCTTTATGTATCATCCATTGGTGCTTGTAAGAGAATTCATTTAGAAGAAGTTGTTGAAGGGAATCGACCAATGAAGGGTAATTTGATTTGTAAGAAATTAAAGACAAATCCTTCTCTATTAAGATATGTTATTGGTGTTACACCTGGAGATAGTTTTATGATAGTTGATTCTTCAGAACATCAATTACGTGCAAGTGATGTACCATTCAAGGCAAGAGATACTGGTTTCTCTCAACCTATTGAATTAGAAGATACTTGGGATATCATCAAAGGAATCGAAGAATGTCGAATCATTGATATTCCACAAGATGCAGACAATGAAGTACATGAAGATATAGAAAAGATTTCATTATTTTGAGGAAAAAGATGATTAAAAAATGTAAAGGTTGTGGAGCGTTACTCCAAAATGAAGATCCAAAAGCACCAGGATATTCACCAAAAGAAAATAGTGAATATTGTCAAAGATGCTTTCGATTGATTCATTATGATGATTTAACAGTATCGATGCGTAAAGGAATTGATCCTGAAGTTGTTATGGATAAGATAGCGAAAACAGATGCATTGATTCTATGGGTCGTTGATCTATTTGATTTTGAAGCAGGAATGATTCCTGGTTTAAATAGACATTTGATTGGAAAAGATATTGTATTGGTTTGTACAAAACGAGATATTCTTCCAGATACTCTTTCTGAAGAAAAAATCGCAAGATTTGTATTTTCTCGATTAAAAGAAATGGGTATTACTATTAAAACACTGATTTTGACGAGTAAGCTTGAAAGAATGGGTGTAGAAGAAGTGAAAGAGGCAGTCAATCTATATCGTAAGAATAGAGATGTTATTGTCATGGGAAAAGCGAATTCTGGTAAGAGTACTTTACTCAATAATCTGTTAGGTTCTAATACTCTAACAATGTCTAGATATCCAGGAACTACGATTGATTTTAATGAATTGGTCATTGATGGAATTACATATATCGATACACCAGGTATTGAAATATCAAAGAGCTTATTGATGGAAGTAGAAGAAGATGATTTAAAACAAATCCTTCCTGCACGAACATTAAAACCACAAGTATATCAAGTGCGATTTGATCAATCCTTTGCGATTGGTGGACTTGTACGTTTAGATCTATTTGGTTGTGATCATGCATCATGTGTATTCTTTTTATCCGATAGTTTAAAGATTCATCGTGGAAAAGTTAGTGGTGCTGATGAATTATGGAAAAAACACTACGGTTCATTATTTGTTCCAACTGCACATACAAAACCAACAAAGAAATATTCTATTCATAAAGATATGGATAAAATGGATATTGTGATTGATGGATTAGGTTGGGCATGTGTACATGGACAAATGAGTAGTGTTACAGTATATGTACCAGAGAATGTGAATGTTACATTCAGAAAGGCAATGTTATAAATGTTAACAGGGAAACAAAAGAGATATTTAAGAGCGTTAGCTACGGAAGAAAAAACAATTTTTCAAATTGGAAAAGATGGTTTGAGTGATAACTTGATTGAACAAGTTGACCACGCAATTGATGCAAGAGAACTTATCAAGATTTCTGTATTGAAAAATAGTTCTGTAGATATTAAAGAAACAGGATTTGATTTAGCTAGATATACGAATAGTGAATTAGTACAAGTGATTGGAAGAACAATCGTTTTATATCGACCTTCTAGAGATCCTAAGATTTTATTGCCATGAAAATCATACAAGGAACATTTGATCCCATTACACAAGAAGAACTTGAATTTCTTCTAAAATATCGTAAAGAACATCAAATCAAAATTCTTTATGTAAGTGTAACAAATGAAGGTGTTTTATCTAAGAAACAAAGATTTGATCTATTAAAAAGAAGTTTTCAACCATATAAATATTTATGTATTTATGAAGGAAACAAACAAAAAGAAGAATTACCTTCTATTTATTTAGAAGGTGAAGAGAAAGTTAGACATGGGAGCTTTTATCTTGCAAGTCATGGTATTAAAAAGATATTGAATGAACATGGTCATTACTATGAAGAAATCGCTAAATATCTTTGTAATGAACATCGTTATTTACATTCTATTTCTGTCGCTAAAACTGCTAAGAAATTAGCTGAGATGCATCATTTAGATACAAACAAAGCATATCGAATGGGTTTGTTACATGATATTACGAAAAGGTGGACGGATGAACAGGGGAAACAACTATTAGAAGTTTATCAAAAAGAGTGTTTGAAATATGATCCGAAAGTATGGCATAGTTTTACAGCTCCAATCTTCATTCAAAAAAATCTTTGTCTTTGTGATAAAACAATTTATAATGCGATATGGCATCATACATTAGGAGATGGAAACTCTGATTATGATCATATCTTATACATCGCTGATAAGATAGAACCGTTAAGAGGTTATGATACAACGAAAGAATGGAATTTATCTAGAATCAGTTTAAAAGAAGCAGCACATTATGTGTTAGAACAATCAAATGCATATAGAAATAAAATGGAGAAAAAATAGTGGATTTATTAGAAATTGTAATTCGAACATTAGATGAGAAACAAGCAGAAGACATTGTTTCAATTGATATGAGAAGTGTAACACCATATACAGATTTCTTTGTAGTATGTACAGC
>CAVKTV010000161.1:0-2397 GCA_963659075.1 Lachnospiraceae bacterium
TGGCAATTGCCTCTGCTTCTTCAGATGCATTTCTACCTTTACCTTTCGGTAGTAGACAATATGAAATGACCTCCCAATAACTTGTAGTACCGAGGATCATCCGAGTTATACTTGTTATTGGTAAAAAACAAACACGAGGAAGTTGCCTCAACCAAGAAAGGAAGGTCATTACCATGATAACATGTTTTATCGGAATTGATGCACATACTACGAATTACACACTCTCTACTGCTATTGATGCAGAGGACAAACCATTCAACACTAATAAGTACGGTCCGAAGGTAACTTATATCCTTCGATACGCAAATGCACTGTGTAAAAAGCAGAATATCCAAAAAGAAAATATTCTTCTAGGATACGAAGCTGGATGCCTTGGATTTAAGTTACAACGCGATCTTAATAACAATGGATTTAATTGCGTTGTCATGGCACCTAGTACTATCCCTGGAACAACTATGAATCGCAAAAAGCAAAAGAAGACGGATTATAGAGATGCAGAAGCAATTGCCAAAGCATTGCGTAATGGAGATTATAGTGCAGTAGCTACTCCTGATGAAGAAGATGAAGCTATTCGTGATTTTATTCATGAACGTGAAGCTATCAAGATGGAATTAAAAAGATGTAAGCAACGCATTGGTGCATTTTGTAATCGTCACGGGAATCACTATGAAGAGAGTGGGTGGACAAATAAGCACATTAAATGGTTGAAAGATTTAACATTTACTCAACCTGTTTTGAAAGAAACATTGGAGAGTATGCTTTTAGAGTACGAATATTTAAGTGAAAAGCTTGAAGAAAAGGACAGACGTATTGAAGAATTCGCAAATATGGATAAGTACAGAGAATCTGTACATAAGTTGGTATGTTTTAAAGGAATAAAGACACTTACTGCTTTAGCTGTGATTGTAGAAATAGGAGATTTCGCTAGATTCATGAAGGCGAAGAACTTTGTAGCATTTTTAGGATTGTCTGTTGGTGAACAAAGTAGTAGTACAGATCACAATCAGACAGGAATCACGAAACAAGGAAATAGATTCATTAGAAGACTTCTAACAGAAGCTGCACAATGTTTTTCAAGAGCTACATCAAAGAAAAGCAAGGAATTAAAGAAACGCCAAGAAGGAAACAGTGAAGAAATCATAGCATACGCTGATAAAGCAAATGAGAGATTAAGAAAAAGATATGTACATCTAGTATTTCATAATATGAAGAGTCCAAATAAAGCAAAGACAGCAATAGCAAGAGAACTATCGTGCTTTATATGGGGAATGATGACAGGAAATATACATACCATATTATCTTGTTAGAAAAACTCGAAGAAAACAAGAAAAACAAATTAAGGAGGAATAAAAGATAGAGATTTAATTTACTGTTGCATTTTGCCAAGGAAAAAGATAATTTTTATATAAAGAGAATCAAGGAGATAAGGAAGGAGTAGCCTGTAAAAATAGACGGTTAAGCTATCTGTGAATAAGCTATGATGGCACAAGCTTCTTTATGTGATCCAAGACAGTAGAGTACAGAGCTGGCGGCGAAACCATTGACCTGGTGGGGTGGAAAGAAATTTCCTGATACACGAATAACAGAATGGCCAACTACCGCGAACTGTTACTACCGGAACTCTTTCCTTATCTCTTATGACAAATTTCATCGAAAAATTACTTTGTCCTTGACAAAGGTCATTTCATAACAGCTTTAATATTGGATCATGTAATTCTTCCAATGCGAATTGAATGGAAACATAACTACAAAAGAGAAAAAGTACAGCTATATCCAAGCATTGAATTCTGTAAAGAATTACAAGAACTTGGAGCTAACATTAATCATAATACTGCGTATTCTGATTATTTTGATTGGGTATTATATGATGGAAAAGATTTAGTATTGAAATATGGTCGTAGAGGTTTTGATAATGATACTGATTTAATTGATTCTACAGATGTAGAATTTCTACAAGAAATGGATCGTTATATTGAAAATCATAAATATTTTTCTCTATATTTATGGTTAGATAAAAAATTACATCCATTAGAATTAGATCCTGAACATATCAAATAATTATTCACAAATAAAGATTCCCGCATCTTTACTAATATAAAAACCATCCTTTGTCTTTTCTTCTACATATTCTCTAAATTCTCTATAATGGTCTAATAAAATATGATTTTGATTTCCATGGCATGAAATAATATAGGCAATGAGTGGTTCCGCTTCATTCACTTCAATAGAATCAATATACTTCTTTTCTTTTACACATTGAAAGTATTTTGATAATATTTCTTTGCCATTTTCTAAGCCAAATATTTCATATAAACAATCTGAAGATAAAACAATATCTTGATCAAATTCTTGAACTAAATCAGTAATTTCTTTCATATGATTTTTACCATATGTACT
>CAVKTV010000161.1:2407-4025 GCA_963659075.1 Lachnospiraceae bacterium
ACTATATGTACTACAAACAAATGTTCCAGTTTCTTTTAAGATTCTTTTACATTCCTTCAATACAACATCAATATTATTAAAATAAAACAAAACATGATTCGCAATTACCAAATCAAAAGTATCTTCTTTATATGGTATTTTATGACAATCAAATCTTTTATATGTAAATCTAGAATCTTTTCCAATGGATTCTTTTGCGTCTCTTAACATTCCTTCTGAAATATCAGATAACGTAATATGAATATTCTGTGGTAATAGATTTAGGTTTTCTTTCCATAGTGCACCATTACCACAACCTATCTCTAAGATACGCATATCTTCTTTTAAAGATAGTTGTTTTAAAAGCCAAGGAAACCAACCTTGTTTATTTGTAGAATATTCTTTATGTAATCGAATACGTGCTGATACATTTGTAGCATCTTGATATTGTGTTTTTAAAGATTGATCTGCACTTGTCATATGAATCAAATTTAACATCTGATTCCAATTCACATTTTCATGATTCTCTATTACTTCTGTTGTATCACACAATGCTTGATACACATCATTCAATTCCGAGATTCTTTCTTGAACCAACTTCTTTTGAATCTGTAAAGAGCCCAATAAAAAATCCTCATCTGTACTCGTCAATGTCATTTCACGAATATCATCTAATGAAAAACCAAGATACTTAAAAAGAAGGATCTGTTGTAATTTAGCCAAATCCCCATCTGTATATAAACGTGTTCCATTTTCTTTACGATAAGAAGGTTTCAATAGATTCTTACGATCATACCAACGAATCGTACGTAACGTAACATGTGCCTTCTTCGCAAATTCACCAGATGTATAGTATCCTTCTTTTTTCATTAATTACTTCCAGTTCCAACTTTCAACATATAATCATAATTCTTATCAAAATTATCATTGTAGAAAGGATCATGTTCAATCCATTTCGCATAGTTTTTCTGTGCATAATCCACTTCATTCACATATCTTTCTACAGCTTTTTTCTCTTTATCGATTCCTCTAGATTTAGACTCGTAATGATAGAGTTCAACATCCGGCAAAAAGAGATTGGAATATCCATGTGCAATCAATCTTAATCCTAAATCCACATCATTGAATTGCACAGACAATTCTTCATTCATTCCACCAACTTCTAAATACTTCTTCTTAGATACCATCAAACAAGCAGCCGTACAACAAGCCACTTCATTTGGAACATCTAAAGTATGCATATATCCTTTTTCATCATGTGGTTTTCTATAATAACGATGCGTAAAGCCACCACCTTTACCAGAAATAACACCACCATGTTGAATCGTTCCATCACCATAGTATAGTTTTACACCAACACTACCAACATTCTCTAGTTGTGCATAGCCTAACATCTTTTCTAGCCAATCTGGGGTTATCACTTCCGTATCATTGTTCATTAAAACAACATACTCACCATGACTATATTCCACAGCTTTATTATTAATGATAGAGAAGTTAAAAGGGATCTTTACTGCATGTACAAAAACATTATCATGTTCTTCTTGTAACTTCTTAAAGTACGTAAAAGTTTCTTCTTTTTCACTATTATTATCAATAATGATAATTTCAAAGTTTCTATAAGTACTTTTATCAAAGA
>CAVKTV010000162.1:0-4021 GCA_963659075.1 Lachnospiraceae bacterium
AAATATTTAAAGGTATTATTTTAGTCATTGTAATTGATGCATTAGCGAAATTACTCGGTTTAAAAACACTAGAGTTTTTAGCGGATATGTTTATCAACTATGGTTTTCTCGCAATCATTATTATATTTCAACCAGAAATTCGTTCTTTACTAGAAAAGATTGGTCAATCCAATATTTTTTCTAAGATCAATACATTAACTGGAAATGAAAAAGAGAATCTCGTAGATCAAATCGTAACTGCTGTTATGTTATTAAGCAAAGATCAAACTGGTGCTTTGATTTCCATTGAACAATCACAATCATTAGATGCATATATCGCAACAGGTGTAAAGTTGAATTCTGATGTGACAGCTGAATTATTAACATCTTTATTTGTTACAAGTACACCACTTCATGATGGTGCTGTGATTCTACAAGGAGATAAGATTGCGTGTGCGAGTGCGTACTTTCCTCCAACAAACGCAGATGTTCCTTCTCGCTATGGGGCAAGACACAGAGCTGCCATTGGCTTTTCTGAAGTGACAGATGCGGTAACAATCGTTGTATCAGAAGAAACAGGTGGCGTATCTATTACAGAGCGTGGAAAGATCTTTACAATTGATAATCAAGAAACATTAAGAAAATATTTGATGAAAGTTATCTTAGGTGATGAAGCTGATGCTTATCCAAAGAAAAATAATGATGGTTCTAAAGGTATTCTTTCTGCGTTGAAATTGAAGAAACAAACAGTGAAACCTGAAATCAAAGAAGTTGAAAATAATCTTTCGATTGATGCGGTAGCGCAAGATGAAGCGACTGTTCATAAACAGGCGGATGAAGTTGCGAAAAAGGCAGAGATGAAACTTCCACATAAAAAGAAGAGACCAGTAGCTTCTTATCCACAACAAGAAAAGAGAATCGTTGCGGAAGAAGTAAAACCTGTTGTCAAGGAAGAAGTAAAACCTGTTCCAAAGATGACTCCAGAAGAAGTAAAAGCAGCTAGAGAAGCAGCTTTGAATCAATTGAAGGCAAAGAGTGAAGTTCCAGAAAAGAAACAAACTCCAATCTTAAATGAAGATGATCGTAAATTTGATACGAGTAAATTGAATATTTCTGAAATCGTTGGATTTAATGATGAACTTGATAGACAACTCAAGATGGTTGAAAAACTAGATAACACAACCTCTGATGAAGAAGGAGGTGAAAGACATGAGTGAAAACAAGAAAAAAGATTCCATGAATCATAAGAAAAAAACAGAACGCGCAAGTCAAATTGCGGAACAATCCAAAAAAGTAAAGAGAACATATGAACATCTTGAAGAAGGGTTGTTTAAAACATTACGTTTATTTTCTTCTTTCTTAGATAAATTCTTATTTAATAAGAAATATAGTAAAGTTGTATCTCTTGTATTAGCTATATTGTTATATGGAATTGTAAACTACAATGCATTGTCTTCCTCATATCAATCTTCTTTACGTTATTCTAAGACCATATCGGATGTTACGGTTACCGCAAAGTATAACGCAGATACATTTGAAGTATCTGGTTTACCTGAAACGGTAGATGTTGTATTGACAGGAGATGCTGCGAATGTGACAAGTGCAGCCAATTCTGAAAGTGGTACTGTTATTTGTGATCTAGATGGTTTAACAGAAGGAGAACATGAAGTAAAACTAACAACAGAAGGATATGGCAATAATGTGAATATTGTTGTAAATCCTACAAATGTTACGGTCACTTTGAAAAAGAAGACCACACAACAGTTTGATATATCCTATGATTTTATTAACCAAGATCGGATGGATTCCAAATATTCACCAGGAACACCTGAATTTGAATATACAAAAATCAATGTACGTGCTTCGAAAGATACATTAGATTCGATTGCGTTTGTAAAGGCATTGATTGATGTAAGTGGACAAACAAGTGATTTTGAACAAGATGCAATCTTAGTTGCGTATGATTCTAGTGGTAATCCTGTCAATGCAGATATCGTTCCAGATACTGTTCATGTGAAAGTGCCTGTAACTTCACCAAGTAAATCTGTAAAAGTACAAGTACAAGTGAGTGGAGAAGTACCAGACAACAAGGCAATTGATTCCATTACAATGGATCAAGAAACTGTTACGATTTATGGCTCTGAAACAACACTAGCGGATATTGATCAAGTTGTCGTTACATTGGATGCAAGTTCTCTAACAAAAGATTCTACAATCTTAAGACCAATCGTATTACCAGCTGGTGTATCTAGTGCGAGTACTTCTCAAGTAACGATGAACGTTACATTGGCAGATGCAGAAGAAAAAACAATTGAAGATGTACCAATCAATGTTATTAATAACAATAAGCATTATAAAGCTTCACAACCTGATAATATTACAACGACATCTGTTGTTGTGAAGGGTACTAAGAATAACATAGACAAAATTACGGCTGATGATATTAATGTTTATATTGATATGAAAGATGTTCAACCTGGATTGCAGACATTTGCTTTACAGATAGAACAGCCTACAAATGGCATCGTTACATATTCTTTGAATCAAGCAGAATATGAACTGAATGTATTAGGTGAAACAAGTGACACAGATACAAGTGAAGGAGCAAGTGTAAACAATGACTAAATATTTTGGAACAGATGGAATTCGTGGAAAAGCGAATGAAAGTTTAACTGCGGATCGCGCATTTCAAGTAGGTAGATACTTAGGTTATTATTTTTCAAAAAATGGTAAGAAAAAGATCATCATTGGAAAAGATACAAGATTATCTAGTGATATGTTGGAAAATGCATTGGCTGCAGGAATCGTTGCGCAAGGATGTGATGCCTATTTAATGGGGTATGGTCCTACACCTGCAGTATGTTATTTAACACATAATGAAGATTTTGAATGTGGAGCTATGATATCTGCTTCTCATAATCCATTCTATGATAATGGAATCAAAGTTTTCTCTAAAGATGGTGTGAAATTATCTAGTGATATTGAAGATTTGATTGAAGATTACATTGATGGTAAAACAACATTGGAATATGTGACTGGGGATAAGATTGGTAAGATCATTCCATATGAAAGAGGAATTGAAAACTATTTGAATTTTGTATGTGAAGAATTTGATATTGATTTAACTGGTATGAATATTGCGATGGATTGCGCAAATGGTTCCGCATGCATTACTGCAGAAAGAGCACTTAAAATGTTAGGTGCGAATGTTTACGCAATGCATAATGAGCCAAATGGAATCAACATTAACAACAAAGCTGGTTCTACACATCCTGAAGCATTCCAACAATATATGAAAGAACATCAAGATGAGTATGATTTAGGATTAACTTTTGATGGAGATGCAGATAGACAAATTCTTGTCCGTAAAAATGGAGAACTAGTAAATGGAGACTATGTTCTATACATTCTAGGTAAATATTATCGTGATCAAGGTACATTGACTGGTAATACAATCGTTACAACGGTCATGGCAAATCTTGGCTTGTGGAAGGCAATGGAAAGAGAAGGTATCCTTGTTGAAAAGACACAAGTTGGTGATAAATATGTTTATGAACAAATGTGTAAAAAAGGTTACATTGTTGGTGGTGAACAATCTGGACATATTATTTTGAAACATCACGCAACAACAGGTGATGGATTGATGACAGCTTTATCTATTTTAAAAGTCATGAAAAAGACTGGAAAAACATTGGATGAGTTATGTGAAGGATTAACGATCTATCCTCAATTATTAGTTAATGTGAAAGTAACAGATAAAACACAAGTTCTGAATGATGAAGAAATCAATTCCGCAATTCAAAGCGTAGAAGCTGAATTAGAAGGTAATGGTAGAGTTCTTGTTAGACCAAGTGGAACAGAACCATTATTAAGAGTTATGGCTGAAGCTGAAACAGATGAAATCTGTGATCGTGTTGTTGGAAAGATTGCACGTTTGATTCAAAAGAAATACGGTGTTGAAGAGGAACAGTGAAAGCAGGGAGAAATCCAATGTCATTAAGATAAGAAATTAAATTAATTGACGTAATTAAAGTGTTATGTA
>CAVKTV010000163.1:0-3963 GCA_963659075.1 Lachnospiraceae bacterium
GGACAGTGCTCGATGAGTATATCACTCTTTTCCCTTCTTAGTCAACATCTTTTTTGAAAAAATTTTTCCTTTTTTATTCTTCTTCCTGTTTTGCGTGATATTTTAGCGGAAATTTAAATGTGTTCATTTCATCCAAAACTCTTTAACTTCTCCTATTTTTTCATCACGCAGTAAATAAATGAATGTAATTACTTCAGGAATTGCCATAATCAACCCAAATAATGGTGAACCACCTGACTCTGCGCTCATTGAATCTAACATGTTTCCACTATTAAAGAATCCATACATCGCACCAGTAGCCAAATCATTTAAAGTATGAATGAATACTAATATCCAAATATTCCCTGTTCTAAAATAGATTGCGGCGTATGTTATCCCAGCAAATCCTGCAACGATGCATTGCACAATAACGCCTAATGGATTTGCAACTCCCAAATTAAACAAATGCAAACATCCAAACAGAAAACCAGATAGAATTGCTGCTTTCCAGATTCCTTTTTTATTTGTGCCACAATGTTCTAAGAAGGATTGCGCAATAATCGTTCTTGAACATAGTTCTTCACTGAGACCAACAAATAACATGCATAATACATAGATTAATATGTTCCCTATAGAATTCACTTTCAATTTTTCTGTATGTGCGGCAAATAACACAAATGTAAATACCATAATCGAAAATCCAATTGGATAAGCAGCTAGTTTTAATCCTTTGAAAAATCCTGTACCTTTCTTTTTCAGCAATCCTAATTTTTGCGTACTCCATAATAAAATTAGCATCAATAAAGTTACTATTAAATCCGCAACAAACTGCCCAAAAAATAGCTGTGCAGATTCATCAGTTGGAAATATTCCTTTCTCATATAGAAATACCAATGGAACATCACTGATTTCTTGTCCTAATTTAAAAATAGCTAAAGTCATGATTGCATAGATCCAAACATTGTTTTCTCTTAATTTTCTTATCATACAGAAATCCTTCTTTTTCTAATGATAGTCCTACAATTTGAATTTCACCATAAAAAATGTATTTAGTCCTGTTCTTGATACATTTCTAAATACATTCTGTAATATCGATCAATACATGCTTGTGAAAAAGGTTCTTCTTCTTTATCCATCATATCTATTAATTGATCCATTTGTGTTTCTACAATCTTTTTTACGATTTCTGGATAACCCATTTCTTTTGCGTGTTGTGCGTATTCATTTTCATCTAAGATTTGATAACCACCATCTGGATATAACTTTACATCTAGATCATAGTCTATATTTCGAATTGACTCTCCATCATAAATAGATGGTGAAGCTAAATTAACATAATAATAGATTCCAGCATGTCTTATCATAGATATGACATTAAACCATTTATCTGAATAAAAGAAACAAACCGCAGGTTCACGTGTAAGCCATCTTCTTCCATCACTTTCAATGACCCATGCTCTATCCGTAACCGCAACGATATGCTTTTCATCTGCTTCTAAAACAAAACCTTTACACCATGTACGATGTAAACTTCCATCATGTTTATAAGATTGTATATGAACAAAGCTACCTGGTTTTGGATACATGATTACCTTCTTTCTACAACCACATTATTTTAATCATCATAGCTTCAAAAAACAACAAAAGCTTTCGGAATATTCCGAAAGCTCACTCATTACGCCTTAAATTTAATATTTGCAGACTTTGATAATCTATCAATCAATGTAGGTACAACAATGATACATACAATCAATGTCACCAAGTTATACCAAAGATTATATCCTGCTGAGAATACCCACGCTTCTTTACTACCTGCAACACTTCCATCTGGAAACCAAAAATACACACCAGATAATAATTGACAAATATATTTCAATACCATTGAAATAACAATTCCATATTTCTTCTTATTTTCTAGATACCAATATGTAAATACAAACATTGCCACTCCAATCAAAGCACCAATGATATAGGAAGCAACTGTATTCTCATAACTATTTGCGATTCCAAAGAGCGAAGCTGCAGCTAAAACAATTCCCATAATAATCGTTGTAGTTTTATTTGCTTCTTTAACTGGCCATAAAAGTGAGGCAATTCCACATACAACTAATGGTAAAACATAGTCTAATAAGATTTGTACAGGATGAACAAAATACATTGGAAATCCTAATACAATTGTAATCAACCATGATAATACCGCATCTGCAGCACCCCATTTCCATCCTAGATGATAAGAACAAATAAATACCGCAATCATCTCAAGTTCAATAGATCCGCCATTTGGCATCACTAAGAAAGGAATTAAGTTACCTACATACTTGAGCACAATATAAAGTGCAACATATAATGCAAGGTAAGCGATCGTTTTTGTAGTACTCTTCTCCATAAAAAAACACCTCCATTTTCGAAGGCGCAGAAAATTCAAAACACTGAACTCCCTACGCTAGTACAAACTAGATCAGGTGATAAGGGTGTAGTCTCAGCACATTTGTGCACCCCTGTTCACGAAGAATAGTATATCACAGTTCTAAAGAAATATGGTATATTTATGACATGGAAAATAAATATATAAATGATCAAATCAGAGGCTTTTTAACTGATCCAGATATGATAGCCTCACTCGCTAATATTTCTAGCGTTATTATGAATGGATATTCCGATTTAAATTGGGCAGGGTTTTATTTTGTTAAAGGTGGTCAATTAATTGTTGGACCATTCCAAGGAAGACCTGCATGTTCTCCAATTCCATTTTCAAAAGGTGTTTGTGGAAAATGTTATAGAGATCAAGAAACACAAAAGATAGATGATGTTTTAGCTATCAAAGATCATATCGCATGTGATTCCGCAAGTCGTTCTGAATTATGTGTACCTGTTATTGTTGATGAAAAAGTCATCATGGAAATTGATTTAGATTCACCAATCAAATCTAGATTCGATGAAGATTTTGAAAAAGAAATGTTGGAAGCCGCAAAAGATATTTCTAATGCATACATCCAACATCAATGGAAAATAGATTAACGATACAATTCGTAAACTTGTGTTTTTTCTAAAAAACTTGTTGCTTCATCAATTGCGGCAGAAGCAGAAAAATACATTACTTTACATCCACCAATCATGGTCTGCTTGACCATGTTTTTTCTTTGCATGATTTGTCTAACTTTAATAAATACATCACTATCAATATCTAAATCTAAGTATTTTTTCCAAGTAGGACCATTTTCTGTTTGTATACAAGCACCATGAATTTGAATTGGTCTTGCTTCGCATCTATACTCAGCTAAATGCATACAAGTAGCTTTATCAAAATCAACACCTAGTAATAATACATTTCCTTTTAATTCATATAATCTAGCTGCAGGAGATTCTTCCGCAAGTGGAAAATGCAAAGATTGTCGATTACATAATAATTTTGCATATCTTCCCCAAGCTGCATAAGAAACTTCAGGATGACTTGAGATAATTACACCATCTCTATGTCTGAAATTATCTGCTACACTTCCCATCCAAGGTATATCTGATTTGCTTGCATCATATGGCGGAATCGATTCACGAATCGTTTTATACAGCTCTGGTGCAATTGCCGGATTTTCCCAATCACTTGGTTCACTATTATCGCTTGTTTGTGTAGGCATCAAAAGCGTACCAGTATCTCCACACAATTCCATCAATGCATCCACAACAGTTCTAGCACCTCCAACGACATAATCAAAAGCACTCAAACTACTATGTACTTCTAGGATTTGATTGGAAGAAACTCCTAGTTTTTTTAGTTCTTTTATCAAAATATCTTTTGTAACTGGTTCTGTCACTGTATTCATACTAAAAAATCCTTTACTACTTTGGACTTATTCTACCATTTTTCTTTGTTCTTTTCATCCTTAAGTATTTCGTAAAACAAGTCAAATTCATCTAACATAAAGTTATATTACTGTTAACGTTAAGGGAAAATGTCACCTATTGTGAGAAACTTACACAACTTCACAA
>CAVKTV010000164.1:0-3925 GCA_963659075.1 Lachnospiraceae bacterium
TATTTGGATTATCTAATATCACTGAAAACATAAAACTGTCACTAAACGTTAATTTCTCGAATTCTTTACACATATGAATATTACCTTCCTTAATATACTATTCACATGTTTTTTGAATTATCCTCAAAATTTATTCAATTATTTTCAGATGGAATTAAAAATTGAGAATTGTATAGCTTTTCATAGAAACCATTTGCTTGCATTAAAGATTCATGATTTCCTTGTTCGATAATTTTTCCATCCTTCATAACTAAGATAATATCCGCATTGCGAATTGTTGAAAGACGATGTGCCACAACAAAACTTGTTCTACCTTGCATTAAAGAGTCAAATGCAGTTTGAATTTGTAATTCTGTTCTAGTATCAATTGCGGATGTAGCTTCATCTAAGATCAACATTGGAGGCAACGCTAACATCACTCTACTAATACAAAGTAATTGTTTTTGACCAACAGATAAAGAATTTTCCGTAATTTCTGTATCTAATTGTTTTGGTAACTTTTTAATAAATTCCCAACTGTGTGCTTCTTTGCATGCATGAATGATTTCTTCTTCAGTTGCGTTTTCTTTTCCGAATATTAGATTATCTCGAATCGTTCCTTCTTTTAACCAAGTTTCTTGTAGAACCATACCATAATTTTTTCTTAAAGAGTGTCTTGTTACATCTGCGATATTTGTTTGGTCAATAGAAATAGAACCAGAGTTCACATCATAGAAACGCATTAATAGATTGATGAATGTAGTTTTGCCACAACCAGTTGGTCCAACTAATGCAATTCTCATACCTGGTTTTGCATCCAAGTTGAAATTTTCAATGAGTGGTGTATCTTCTACATATCTAAAACTTACATCTTTAATTGTTACATTTCCTTTACAAATTGGTAATTCTTCTTTCTTTTCAATTGGTTCTTCTTCTGCTTCAATAAAATCAAAGATTCTTTCTGCACAAGCCAATGCATTTTGTAGTTCTGTTACAACAGAAGAAATATCATTGAAAGGTTTCATGTATTGATTTGCATAGGATAATAAAATGCTTAATCCACCAACAGTTAAATTTCCTTTTAAGATGAGGTTCGCTCCAAAAAGGGCAACTAATGCATAGATAAAATTATTCACTGCTCTTGTACATGGATTTGTTAAGCTGGAATAAAAGGTAGCTTTTTGGCTGTATTCTTTTAATTCAGTATTTAATATTTTAAATTTATTAGATGCTTTTTCTTCGTAGTTAAAAGCTTTTACAACTTTTTCATTTCCTACCATTTCTTCAATGAGAGCAGTTTGTTTTCCTCTAGTTTCTGATTGTTTCCGAAACATTGTATAAGATCTAGAAGCAATGAATTTAGCGACTAAGAAACTAACAGGAGTCAATATTAATACCATCAATGTGATTTGTAAGGATTTCGAAAACATGAAATATAAAGTGACAAATATTGTGATCACACCTGTGAATAACTGTGTTAACCCTAATAATAATCCATCGGATAATTGATCAGCATCCGCAATCACTCTAGATACGATATCTCCAGAAGAATGTGCATCTAAATACTTCAATGGTAACTTTTGAATTCTTCGGATTGCGATAGAGCGAATATTCTTAACAACGCTATAAGTGACATGGTTATTGATAATATTCATAAACCAAGTCAATATTCCAGTAACAATAATAATAAAGAATATTTGTAATAATACTTTTTCTATTGTCGCAAAATCAACATTTCCTTGTTCAATGATTGCGTCAATTGTATTACCAAATAAAATTGGTGCGTAAAGTGTTAATACTACAGTAATTCCAGCTAGGATAATTGATAAAAGAATTAACCATTTTTTTGTTCCAATTTGTTGAATGACTTTTTTTAATGTTTTCATGCGACAACCTCCAACTTAAAATCTGCAGGTTTTTCTTCAGGAAATTGAGAATAATAAATTTCTTGATAGATATGACAATCTTTCATTAATTCTTCATGCGTTCCTTTCCCAACAAGGTTTCCATCATCTAATACAATAATTAGATCGGCATGGCGAATAGAAGAAGTTCTTTGCGAAACAATAATGGTTGTGATATCAATTTGAGAAATAGCTTTTCTAAGATTTGCGTCTGTTGCGAAATCTAATGCACTAGCAGAATCATCTAATAATATAATTTCAGGATCTTTCACAAATGCTCGAGCAATCGTTAATCTTTGTTTTTGACCACCAGATAAGTTTCTACCATTTTGTTCGATGAAAGCATCTAATTGTCCTTCTTTATTTTCAACGATTTCTTTTGCTTGCGCGATTTCTAAAGCTTTCCATATTTCTTCATCCGTAGCTTGCTCATTACCAAGTTTCATATTTTCTCGAATTGATCCGGCAAATAACACAGCTTTTTGAGGGACAACACCAATTTTATGAAATAGATTATCTTTTGATATTTCTTTGATAGGTGTGCCATCAATTGAAATAGTACCTTGTGTACAATCGTAAAATCTGGCAATTAGGTTTACTAATGTTGTTTTACCAGCACCAGTTGCACCAATGATTCCTAATGTTTGTCCATTATTCAAAGAGAAAGAAATGTCATTCAGTGAATTTTCACTAGCCCCTTGATAACAAAAGGAAACATGATCAAATGTAATGGAAGCATTTGTTTTAGATGCTTTTGTTTGATCGGGATACGTAATGCTACTTTGAATATCTAAGATGGATTGTGCTCTTTGTGCACAGGCAATAGATTTATCAATTGTAATAATCAAAGATGCAAGTTTAATCAACTCTACAACGATTTGTGCCATATAGTTGTATAGGGCAACAACATCACCTTGTGCCATATTACCAAGGTTTACTTGTATAGCTCCTTGTTGAATCAAAATGATTGTTGCGATATTGATAATGACATATGTTAATGGATTCATTAATGCGGATATCTTTCCAACAAATTCATTGGTCTTTGTATATTTTTGATTTTCTTCATCAAATTCTTTGATTTCTTGTTCTTCTTTTTGAAAAGCGCGAATGACACGTACACCAGTTAGATTTTCTCTTGTTAGAGATAGTACTTTATCTAGTCCTGCTTGTACTTTTTTGAAGAGTGGAATACTAATCAACATAATGGAAAATACGACAATTAACAAAATAATAATTGTTATCAAGAAAATGATTGCGACTTTTGCGTTGATCATAAATGCGGCAATCATTGCACCAAAAACAATAAATGGACTTCTCAATAACAATCTTAATGCGAGATTTAAACCATTTTGAATTTGATTACAATCAGAAGTTAAACGTGTAATTAAAGTATCAGTACCAATGGTATCTAATTCACTGTATGACAATGATTGAATATGATCAAACAAAGCTTGACGTAAATTAGTAGTAAAACCTACAGCACTTTTTGCGGCGAAATACTGTGCTGTAATACTACATAACATTCCAACGCAAGCAAGTCCAATCAACAATAAAAACTGTTGAAATATATAACCTGTATCATGATTGTTGATTCCATTGTTAATAATATTAGCGATAAGAATTGGTGTTAATAAATCAAAAAAGGATTCTAACAATTTAAATGTTGGAGCTAATATACTTTCTTTTTTATAATCTTTTAAATAAACTAGTATTTTTTTCATAAAACACCTCGAACATCAATTATTTTAAAACAATCATAAAAAAAGAACTAGACTTCTAGTTCTTTAGACTTCTAGTTCTTTGAGTAGTGTATTAAACACAAGTGAAAAATCTTCATGAATTGAAAGATCTGCTTGGAAATCAAACTTTGTGCGCTTTTTATTGATGATAACAAGATGCTTTCCCCGATATTGAGAAACAATTTCACTTGCGGGATAAACAACAAGTGAAGTTCCTAATACAATTAATAAATCAGCTTTTTTTGTATCTAAGCGTGCTTGTTTAAAAGTTTGATTATTTAAGAATTCTCCATAGAATGTAAT
>CAVKTV010000165.1:0-3903 GCA_963659075.1 Lachnospiraceae bacterium
CCTTTATTGGAATTGGTAGTACTAATATCATTGGACAATTAGTCATTTCTACAATTGGTTCTATCATTGTATTATGGGCAGCAAGAAAGATTGCTGAATGAGAAAAAAAAGACACATCGCTGTGTCTTTTCATTTGCAATTGTGAATCAAGTTAATTCGTTTTCTTACTTAGCCATTGCAGCTACTTCTGCTGCAAAGTTTTCTTCTTTCTTTTCAATACCTTCACCAACAGTGTACTTAACGAAGCTTAATACTTCAGCACCATTGCTATTGAGATATTGACCGCACTTTTGATCAGCATCTAAGAAATATTCCTGATCAACTAAGCACATATCTTGTAAAGATTTAGATACTCTACCTTCGATGATACCTGCTTTAACCTTTTCTGGTTTTCCAGCAAGTTTTTCATCCTTAGCGAGTAATTCTTCTTGAATAGAACGTTCATGTTCTACTACTTCTTGTGGCATATCATTTCTGCTTACATATGTAGGATTCATAGAAGCAACTTGCATTGCCATGTTCTTAGCAACTTGTGCATCTCCACCCTTTACAACTGTAACAGCTACGATTCTACCACCTTGGTGTGTATAAGAACCGAAGAATTCATCATCATTCTTTGTAACGATTTCAAATCTTCTTAATGTGATCTTTTCACCAATTGTAGCTACTGCATTAACGAAAGTATCATTTAAAGTACCTTCTTCTGTTGTTAAAGCCAAAGCTTCTTCAACATTCTTTGCATCAGATGCAAGAATTGTCTTTGCAGTTGTATCTAATAAAGCTAAGAACTTGTCGTTCTTTGCTACGAAGTCTGTTTCAGAGTTAACTTCTAAAATGACAGCCTTATTGCCATCGATCATAACTTTACCAAGACCTTCAGCAGCAATTCTGCCTTCCTTCTTAGCAGCCTTAGCTAGACCATTTTCTCTTAACCAGTCTACAGCTTTCTTGATGTCACCTTCAGTAGCTTCTAAAGCTTTCTTACAGTCCATCATTCCAGCAGCAGTTAAATCTCTTAATTCTTTAACTAACTTAGCTGTAACTGCCATCTTATTCAGCCTCCTCAGCCTTAACTTCTGTATCAGCTACAGGAGCATCAGCCTTAGCGATATTGTTACGGTTGTCGTTTCTCTTGAATACACGTCTTTCACCATTGTAAGTGCCACGTCTTGCATTCATTTGAGCTCTCTTTTCTTCATACTTAGCTCTTCTACGTCTTTCGTATTCAGCAGCATCTTCTTCAACCTTCTTGATTACATCTTTCATTGTGATGTCAGCTTCTTCTTCACCTTCAGTGATGTTTTCAATTGGTAAGTTCTTACCTTCACAGATAGCATCAGCTAATACGCTAACAAGTAACTTGATAGAACGTACAGCGTCATCATTTGCAGGGATTGGGTAATCAACGCTTCTTGGATCAGCATTTGTATCGATTAATGCGAATACAGGAATTCCTAACTTCTTAGCTTCTGCTACAGCGTTGTGCTCTTCTAATGGATCAACAACAAATAAAGCATCAGGAAGTTTCTTCATTTCCTTGATACCACCAAGGAAGTTTTCAAGCTTTTCTTTGTTCTTAAGCATTAAAGCTTGTTCTTTCTTTGTGTATACAGAAATTGTTCCATTTGCTTCCATTTCTTCAATATCAACTAATTTTTTGATTGACTTTTGAATTGTTCTGAAGTTTGTTAATGTTCCACCTAACCATCTTTGGTTAACATAGAAAGAACCAGAACGGATTGCTTCTTCTAAGATTGTAGCTTGTGCTTGTTTCTTAGTACCTACGAATAAGATCTTTCCACCATCTTCTGTAATCTTCTTGAATGCATTATATGCAGAATCAAGTTTTTCTTGTGTCTTATTTAAGTCAATAATATAGACACCATTCTTAGCAGTATAGATATACTGCTTCATATTTGGATTCCACTTACGTGTTTGATGACCAAAGTGAACTCCATTTTCGAGCATTTTTCTCAATGTTACAACAGCCATTTCTTTTATTTACCTCACTTTCCGTTGTTACCGCCACAGGTTCTAACACTATCAATACATCAATATGTACACGGGATAATGAATCCCCTGTGTGAGAAGTCATCTTATGCACTATAAAAAATGCAAAAAGATGCCGACAAATATATTATCACGACACCTTTTCTTTTACAACAACAAAATAAAAGAATCTTGCATAAATAAAAGAATCTTGCATAAATATACAAGATTCTTCACTTTTCTTATAAATCAAACAACATATCTTCGTATGTTGGTAGTTTGTAGTAGCACTTAGAAGCAATTTCTTCATATGCATCTACAGATTCTCTAACTTCTTGCATGAGTGGAACAAGTTCATATCTTGTCTTGTAGCCCTTTTCGTAAGAATCCTTTACTTTTCCAACAGAATCATGTGCTTTTTCTAGTTTTACTAAGGATGTATCTAATGCATCAATCAATTCAGCTAACTTCTTGCTTCTCTTTGTTAGATAAGCAGGAGCATCTTTACCTACAGCCTTTGCATAAAAATCATATTCTTTGCACATAGCAGGTAATACATCACGCTTTGCCATTGCAATCAAAGTCTTTACTTCGATTTCTTTGATGTTTACATATTCCTCTTCAAGAATTGTTTCATTAGCCATCAACTCTGTCTTAGTATATACACCTAGACCAGTAAAGAGTTTAACAACTTCAGGATCCTTTAATGCTTGTGTAGCTTCAATGAAGCTCTTTACATTTGGTAATCCTCTACGTTCAGCTTCTTTTACCCATTCATCAGAATAACCATCGCCAGAGAATAATACTTTCTTATGTTTCTTGATGATCTTCTTGCAGAGTTCTAATGCCTTAGAACGTACTTCTTCCACAGTCTTGCAATCTTCTAATTCTTCAGAAATCTTCTTTAATGACTTCGCAACGATTGTATTTAATACAGTATTAGCGAAAGAAGCATTCATACTAGAACCAAGCATTCTGAATTCAAACTTGTTACCAGTGAAAGCGACAGGTGAAGTTCTGTTTCTATCAGTGTTGTCATGAGGGATATAGGAAATGTTTTTGACTGGTTCAAAGACAGAATCAGATACTTCGCCTTCCTTCTTACGCTTTCCAGAATGGAGGCCATAAAGAATATCTTCAATATAGCTTCCGAGGTATATCGAAATAATTGCTGGTGGAGCTTCATTAGCACCTAAACGGAAATCGTTACCAGCGGAACTAGCCGCAAGTCTTAATAAGACTGGGTATGTATCAACTGCTTCAATAAACGCACATGTAAATGTGAGGAAGCGGATGTTATCCATTGGCTTTTTACCTGGATCAAATAAGTTCTGACCATCATCTGTAACAATAGAATAGTTGTTATGTTTACCAGAACCATTGATTCCATCAAATGGTTTTTCATGTAACAAGCAAGCAAATCCATGCTTTTCTGCTGTCTTCTTTAATACATCCATGATCAACAAGTTTTGATCTACAGCGATGTTACCGCCAGAGAATACTGGAGCGATTTCAAACTGTGCTGGAGCAACTTCATTATGTTCTGTCTTAGCGTAAATGCCTAACTTCCATAATTCTTCGTTTACTTCTTTCATGAATGCTTTTACACGTGTAGGAATTGCACCAAAATAATGGTCATCTAATTCCTGACCCTTTGTAGCTGGAGCACCAAATAATGTTCTTCCACAAAGTTTTAAATCTACACGAGAATCAAAATATTTTTTATCAATCAAGAAATATTCTTGTTCAAGACCAACTGAAATATCACAACTCTTAACTTTCTTATCACCTAATTTATTAACAACTTTTGTAGCGTATTTGCTTAATACTTCAAGTGATTTTAATAATGGTTCTTTTCTATCCAATGCTTCACCATTGTAAGAAACAAACACTGTAGGAATACATAAAACACCT
>CAVKTV010000166.1:0-3890 GCA_963659075.1 Lachnospiraceae bacterium
GATCACCACAGGTGCTGATGGTAAGGCTACTTCAAATGATTTAGCTTATGGTACTTATACAATCAAACAAACAAGCCATGTAGAAGATACAGTAGATGTTACAAATGAAGCTACTTTCGTAGTAAAAGAAGATGGACAAGCTACAATCAACTACACTGCTACTAATACTCCAATGAAGTATAGATTGCATATGGTAAAGACAGATAAGGATACTGGTAAGACAGTTACTTTGAACTCTGCTGAATTCAAGATTTTCCAATTAACAGATAGAAAAGGAAATGAAGTGAATGCATATGTAAAACAAAAAGTTGGTTTGTTTACTTACGATACATTTAAGACAAATTCTGATAATAATGGATTAGTTATCGTTGATACTGTAACGGGAACATATACAGACCATAACGATAATAAGGGTGCTATCACTACACCATTAGAATTAGAATCTGGTACTTACCAAATTGAAGAAATCAAGACTCCTACAGGTTACTTAAAACTAGAAGAACCAATTCAGTTTGAAATAAAGGAATCTACAATCACAAGACGTGACGATGATAATGACGCAATCATTGAAGTGGAAGTATCCGATAATAAACCACATGGTACACTCGCAATCCAAAAGCAATTGGAAGATTACGAATATAACCAATCATTATTAAGAGATGAAGATGGTAATTTCGATTATTCATCCATTAAGTTTGAATTAAGAGCTAGTGAAGATATCACTGATCCAGCGGATGGCTCAGTGATTACTGTCAAAGGAGAACTCGCTAATAACGTTTATTATGAACAAGTTGGCGATATCACATTGGATGAAGAAGGACACGCAATCGTTACAGATTTACCAATGGGTAAATACACACTAGAAGAAACAGTAGTTCCAGAAGGTGTTGTACGTGATGAAACAGTACATGAAGTAGAATTCACACAAGAAGATGATGATGCAGACCATAAGACATATGTAGTTACTTTCGCTGATGAGTATAAGGATACTACAGATTGGAATGATGGATATAAGATTCAAACTGGAAATCCTACAATTATAAACAAAGTCACAAAAACAGAAGTATCTAAGAAAGCTGTTACTGGTGATGATGAATTAGAAGGTGCTACATTAACAATTAAGGATACAAATGGAAATGTTGTTACAGATAAGAGTGGTAACGAATTGACTTGGGTATCTGGAACTAAGGAACATAAAGTTGAAGGATTGCATATTGGAGAAACATATATCCTTGAGGAAACGATTCAAGCAGATGGATATGTAAAAGCTACATCCATTCCATTTAGCGTAAACGCAGATGGTTCTGTAACACAAGTTACAATGATTGATAAAGTCGTTACAACTTCTAAGGTTGATATGGGTGGTGAAGAAGTTATTGGTGCAGAAATGTCCGTAACAGAAAAGGATTCTGATGAAGTACTCGATAGTTGGACTTCAGATGGAACAAAACACAATATCAAGAATCTAGAAGAAGGCAAAACATATGTACTTCATGAAGTAGTCGCACCAGAGGGTTATGTAAAGGCAACAGATATTGAATTTACAGTAACAGGTGCAGATGAAAATGGCGTTAAAGTTGACCAAACAGTAGATATGACAGATAAGAGAGTATCTATTGATAAGACTGATGGCAACGGAAACGAAGTTGAAGGTGCTAAGATTACTATCACAGATGAAGATGGAAACACAGTTGATGAATGGACTTCTACTAATGAAAAGCATTATGTCAATAACCTAGAAGAAGGCAAAACATATACATGGCATGAAGAATATTCTGAAAAAATCTTTGGATACTACTACGCAGAAGATTACACATTCACAGTTAGTGCTGATGGTATCGACCAAGAATTAGAAATGGTAGATGCACCTATCCAATATCAGATTGCGAAAGTAGATGATAATGGAAACTATGTTAAGGGCGTTACATTAACTCTTACAGATATTACAGATAAAGACAATCCTACAAGTGTTACATTACCAAACGATGGCGTAACAACAGATAAACCATTTGAACTCAATAAGGTTCTTGGTGCTGAACATACTTATGAATTAGTTGAATCTGAATATGTTGGTGGTGTTTATAAGGCTACTAAGATGCAATTCACTGTTCCTAAGTATGGTACAAACAAAGTTACTACGATTACAATGGAAGATACATTAACAAACGTTTCTGTAGCTAAGATTGATAATCATGGTGATAGAGTTGAAGGTGCTAAGATGAGCATCCTTGAAGCAGTGAAGAATGAAGATGGTACTATCACTCCTGTACTAGATGAAAATGGAGAAGAAAAAGCACCTATCTATACATTCACTTCTACAAAGAAGAATGAAGATATCTCTCAATATGTTAAGGGTTCAAATGAAGAATCTGGTGATGTATGGTATATCTTAAGAGAAGATGAAGCTCCATTTGGCTTTGAAAAGTGTGTAGATCAATCTTTTAAAGTTACTGGTACAAACGAAGAACATCAAGTATTGGTAGCAATTGATGCACGTAAACAATACTATGTATCAGCACTAAAGGTTGATAAACAAGATGAAAACAAAAAGCTCAAAGGTGCTGAATTAACACTTTATACTTCTGATGGTGAAGTAGCTAAGGAAACAAGTGGTAAAGAAGCTAAAGGCTTAACAGATGGACAAGGTAACATCACATGGTTAGTTGAATATAATGGTGATGGCACTACTGATACATTGGAAGGCTATTATGTATTAGAAACAAATGCTCCTCAAGGATACAAAATCAATACAGATAAACATTTTGTAACATTATCCGAGGACTATGATTTCGCTAACAATAACCCAGTAAAGATTGTTGTTAGAGATACATTACTTCCTGCTACTGCTAAAACAGGTGATACATCAATGCCATTAGTATTTGGTGGACTAATGATTGCATCACTAACTGGTGCATTCTTTGCTATTAGACGCAGAAAGAGAGCATAATTAACCAAATTATGTTCAAGGGCGGAAACGCCCACAGATAAATTAAAGTAGACGGGCGGATTCGCCCGTCTATATTTTTTAAAAGAAATTTAAAGGTAAAGAAAGATTATGAGTTGGAATAATAACGTTTCATTGAGTGGTTATCTTGCTGATGATGTTTCACAAAAAAAGACAGAAAGCGGTAAATCTGTAGCATCATTTTCTATTGGTGTACAACGCCAAACATCAGAAGGTGGAGCAGATTTTATCAAATGTGTTGCATGGAATAAAAATGCTGAATATCTTTCCAATTATGGAAAGAAAGGATGTTTAACAACACTTTCTGGAGAACTACAAGTGAGAACATACAAAGGAAAAGATGGTGAACAAAAAACAGTTTACGAAATCTTAGTAAATAGTGTTCACGTATCCAAGAAAGAGAACCAAACTAATACGTATGCTTCTAATGAAGAAGAATACGAAGAAATTTAAAAAAATAAACCATTCAGAAATGAGTGGTTTTCTTATGGTAACAATAGGCGGATAACCTAAAGTTGCCACTTTTCATTTTCAAGCCACACGTTACACTTGCGTGTGGCATTTCTTATGTTTAAATAATGGGAACTCTCATTTGCTAAACACCAATACTAAGTGTTATAAAAAGAAAAAGGAGAAATAGTATGGCAGAATTAAAAAGAGTAGTATCAGCAGAAGAAGAAAAGGCATTAATTGAAAGTTTGGAAATTACAGAAATGGAAAAACCAGTTGATGTATCTGAGATCAAGGCTCAGATACAATCAAAGAAAGAAGCATTTAAAGAAAAATTTGGTGAATAAGATATGACGGGCGGATTCGCCCGTCTACTTTGTGTGTCGGGCATGATGCACATCTAGTACAGATTGAACTGTACCACAGGTATTTACCGCCAAGTGTAGTGAACCATAAGCTGTTATCCGTGAGGATA
>CAVKTV010000167.1:0-3885 GCA_963659075.1 Lachnospiraceae bacterium
TTCATGATGGACTTGAAAGGGAAATAGCCAAGATGACGGATAGCAGAAGAACTAGAAATCATTTGAACTTTATCTTTGTTTCTTTCTTGGTTCATTCTATCTACTTCTTCTTTATAGAAGGAAACAGGATCGTCAATTCCATTAGCAATCAAATCAGATACATAGCCAAGAGCTTTGAAGGAACGATGAGAAGTCTGATTCTTTTCAGCGTTGTAGAATGATTCGTAAATTTGTAAGTAGAGACCTTTTTTAGTGTTAGATTTCTTTAAAAAGTAAGCCATAAGAGCACCCTCTATAGTATAACACCATAACACCATTTAGGGAAGTCTCAAAAAATAAATTTGTCAAATTTTTTGAGTATCAAAAAAGCCCATAAATAAGGGCTCTCGTAACTTTTTCTATAAAATTATCCTCTAAAAAATATGGTGCTATACTCTAAAGACGGGATTGATCACAGATTTCTTTTGCGTATTGATTTATTTCCATATAATCACCTCTGCATGAAATTGTATTCTGAAAAGGAATGATTGACAACGGAATTGTTGTGAGAAATGATATTATACAAAAAGAAGGAGAACCTACTATGTATGGAATGATTGCGACATGGAGAATGGCTTTAGAAGGTGTTCAAAAAGGAAATGAAATCTTAAAGAATCGAGGAACTTGCCAAGATGCTTTAGAAGAAGCAGTGAAAGATGTCGAAGATTTTGAGTTTTATAAAAGCGTTGGATACGGAGGACTACCAAATAAAGAAGGGGTCGTTGAATTGGATGCTTCGTTTATGGATGGTGATACATTGGAGTTTGGCGCGGTTGGTGCAGTAAAAGATTACGCAAATCCAGTATCTATAGCACGCTCGTTGATGAAATATGATGTGAATAATTTTTTGGTTGGAAGTGGTGCGGAACAGTACGCAAAAGAACATGGATTTGTAAGAAAAAAGATGTTGACGGAACGTGCACAAATTCACTATAAAAATCGATTGAAAGAACTACAAGAAGAAATCAAACCATACAGTGGACATGATACGGTTTGTATGATTGCGATAGATGAAAGTGGACATATGGCTAGTGCGACAAGTACATCTGGGCTATTTATGAAACATCCAGGAAGACTTGGAGATTCACCTGTTTGCGGAGCAGGATTCTATGTGGATTCTCAAGTTGGTGGAGCTAGTGCGACAGGACTTGGTGAAGATGTCATGAAGGGATGCGTTAGCTATGAAATTGTAAGACGTATGAAAGAAGGAATGCATCCTCAAGAAGCTTGTGAAACTGCAGTACATGAATTTGATGCAGAACTCAAAAAGCGTAGAGGAAAAGCAGGCGATATGTCTTTAATTGCGATGAATTGTAAAGGCGAATGGGGCTGTGCGACAAACATAGATGGTTTTTCTTTTGTGGTTACAAATGAGAAACAAGAACCAACAGTTTATCTTGCGAAAAAAGATGAAAATGGGAAAATGACATTTGAAGTGGCATCCAAAGAATGGATGGATGATTATATGAAAACAAGAACAGCACCTCTTGTTAGAAAGTGAGAAAATTATGGAGAATATTGTAGAAGTTTGTTGTGGAAGTTATGAAGATTGTGTTGCGGCATATGAAGGTGGCGCAAAAAGAGTAGAACTAAATAGCGCATTAAGTGTAGGTGGTCTAACACCAACACTTGCGACTTTAAAAAGAGTAAAACGTGATACAGATTTAAAAGTGATTTGTATGGATCGACCTCGTGCGGCTGGTTTTTGTTATAAACAGAGTGAATTCGAAACAATGTTAGAAGACGCTGAAATATTATTAGAAAATGGAGCGGATGGCATTGCGTTTGGTTTCTTACAAGAAGATGGAAATATTTGCTTGCCATATGTAGAGAAGATGGTTGATTTCATTCATTCTTATGGAAAAGAAGCTGTTTTTCATAGAGCGTTTGATGTAACACCAGATCCGTTTTTATCAATGGATATTTTGACTGACTTAGGTGTAGATCGAGTTCTAACGAGTGGTCAACAAGCTAAGGCGAAAGATGGAATGAATTTGATTCAACAATTACAAGCACAATATGGAGATAAGATTGAAATATTACCTGGTTCAGGAATTAACGCGCAAAACGCAAAAGAAATCATTGAACAAACAGGTGTTTACGAAGTTCATTCATCTTGTAAGAATTATCTAACAGATTCAACAACTTCATCTGATACAGTTACATATGCATACTTAAGTGAACCACATGTTAACGATTACGATGTAGTAGATGTAGAACTCGTAAAAAAATTAGTGCAGGTCGTACAATGAAAATTGTTTGTGCAATTGATTCCTTTAAAGGGAGTTTATCCTCAGTGAAAGCTTCTAAAGCTGTAAAAGAAGGGATTCAAAAAGTAGATCCAATGATACAAGTTGAGATTGTTCCCTTGGCCGATGGAGGGGAAGGAACGGTAGAAGCGCTTGTAGAAGGTATGCATGGGAAGAAACGATGCATAACTGTTTGTGGACCTTTAAAAACAAAAGTGAAAAGCATATATGGCATTGTAGAAAATCTCGCAATCATAGAAATGAGTGCAGCAGCCGGATTGCCTTTATTAAAAGAAGACGAAAGAGATCCATACCACACCACAACATATGGTGTCGGTGAAATGATAGAAGACGCATTACAACAAGGGTGTAAAAAGTTTATTGTTGGGATTGGTGGTTCCGCAACAAATGATGGTGGTGTTGGAATGTTACAAGCATTAGGATTCCATTTTTTGGATCAAAAAGGAAATGAAATTCAATTTGGTGCAATTGGACTTAAAGATATTGACAAAATCGACGTACAAAATGTTGATCCAAGATTAAAAGAATGTTCCTTTTATATCGCATCTGATGTAAATAATCCACTTTGTGGAGAAAATGGTGCTTCTTACATCTATGGTCCACAAAAAGGTGCAACAAAAGAAATGATTTTAAATATGGATAAGTGGATGCAACACTACGCTAATATCACAAAAAAGTATTATTCAAATGCGGATGAAGCATTCGAAGGAAGTGGCGCAGCTGGTGGAATGGGATTCGCGTTTCATACTTTCTTAAATGCAGAATTAAAAAGCGGTATTGATATTGTTTTGGATGAATTGAAATTTGATGAAATGATTGAAGATGCTGATCTGATTGTTACGGGTGAAGGTAGAATGGATCATCAAACATCAATGGGAAAAGCTCCAATTGGAGTGGCAAGACGCGCAAAAAAATATGGAATTTCAGTCATAGCGCTTGCGGGATGCGTGGAAAACGCATACGCATGTAATGAACATGGAATTGATGCATATTTTCCAGTTCTACAAAAAGTAACAACATTACAAGAAGCAATGGATACAAACAATGCGTATCAAAATGTAAAAGATACTGCAGAACAAGTAATGCGTTTAATAAAAAGCTGTAAATAGGTGACTATCTACAGCTTTTTTGTGGTAATTGACTGACTCATCCATTTCTTAGATTTAGTATTTCATCTAACGAAAGTTTTGTGATTTTTGAAATCATTTCATTTGAGAAGTGTTCTTGGATCATTGTTTTGGCAATGGCGATCTTTTCATTCATTAAACCAGAAGCTTTGCCTTCTAAGAAACCTTCTTCAATGCCAGCTTTTTTCGCATCGTTTAAATCTTCTTGAAATGACATAAGTATCCTCCTGATTAATAATGTTAGTTTGTGAGATTGTTTCTTAGATTCTTAATTTCATCAAAAGATAACTTAGTAATTTCAGAGATTAGTTCGTTATTAAAATTTTTAGCTATCATTGTTTTCGCAATAGCGATCTTTTCACTCTTTAAACCAGAAGCTTGCCCTTCTAAGAAACCTTCTTCAATACCAGCTTTTTTCGCATCGTTTAAATCTTCTTGAAATGACATAA
>CAVKTV010000168.1:0-3755 GCA_963659075.1 Lachnospiraceae bacterium
GATCTATATGCCGAAGAGTTCAAAGAAGCTGAAAAGAAATCTAAAGAAGAAGGAAGAAAAGAAGAAAAACTTTCTTTCGCAAAACAAATGTTAAGTAAGAAATATCCCTTTGAAGAAATTCAAAGTCTTACTGGTTTATCAAAAGAAGAGATCAAAAAATTAAAAAACGCACTTTAGACAAAAACGCCAGGAATCCCTGGCGTTCTCATTTATTGTTTTCCCCAAGAGCTCATTGGCTGTCCTTGGTATTGTACATTACCTCTATGTCCATGTACCTCAATAGCATTTAATGCCTTTTCTAATTCATGAAACTCTTCATCTGTAAGTTCTACAGTACTAGCGTCTAAATTTTCAATAATTCTTTCTTTATTCTTAGAGCCTGGAATTGGAACTACATTTGGATATTTGTGTAACATCCATGCAATTGATATTTGTGCATTTGTTGCGTTCTTTTTCTTTGCGTATTCATTTAGTAACTCAATAATTGGAAGATTTGCGGTAATATTTTCTTTCGATAATTGTGGTACAAACACTCTTACATCATCAACCTTTTCAAATTGTGTATTTGCGTTTATCTTACCTGATAAGAAACCAGAGGCAATTGGTGAAAATGGTACAACTCCTATATTATGTTCCAAACAATATGGAAATGTGTTTGTTTCACAATCTCTTTCTAACATGTTATATAGATTTTGAACTGCAGATACTGGTGTAACTTCATGAGCTCTTTTAATTGTCGATTCATCTACTTGTGATAAACCCCATCCTCTTATCAAACCTTCATCAATGAGTTTACCCATTGCTTGCGCTACTCTTTCTACTTCTACTTTTGGATTGATACGATGTAAATAATATAAATCTACATAATCTGTTTTTAATGCTTGTAAAGATGCTTCTAAATGTCTTTTACACACAACATACATATCTTCATATTCTTCACCTTCATTAACATGTAATTTTGTTGCGATAACACAATCTTTTCTTACATCTTTTAATGCTTCTCCAACGATTTCTTCATTATGATGTGGATAATATAACTGTTGGCCATATACTTCAGCAGTATCAAAGAAATTACATCCATGTTCATATGCATCTCTGATAGCTTCAATTGCGTATTCTCTATCTGGTATTTGTCCATAACCATGTGAAAATGCCATACATCCCATTCCAATTTCTGATACTTCAAGATTTCCTAGTTTTCTTTTCTTCATATCTCTTCTCCTTTTTCTATTAGAAATATAGTTTTTAATATGTTAAAAGTACAATATTAAAAATGCACTGTGCTATAATTTAAACGCATAGTGATAGTATGATTGAAAACAACTTATTAAACATTTTAGTTACATTCAAAAAGTGTGGAACATTATCAAAAACTGCTGAAGAATTAAATATTTCTCAACCCGCATTATCTAGAAGCATGCAGAAACTAGAAGATGAAATCAATGTTCCTCTTTTTGTTCGTGGAAAGAATTCTTTAAAATTAAATGAAAATGGAGAATTACTTGTCACAGAAGCAAAGAAGTTACTAGATAATCAATTAAAAGTCATCGAACAAGTACGCCAATTTGATGCCTCTAATAGAAATATCAATATCGGTTATAGCGCTCCAGGTCCTAAAGTTATCTATGAACCTATCATTCAATCTATCTATCCAAATTCTAATATCACTTGGAATCTACATTTAGATGAATCTGAATTAATCAACAAATTAAAAAATCATGAATACGATTTTATCTTCATTGAAAAACAAGATATTCCTTCTTCTTTCTATTCAAAGCTCTGTTTAACTGAAACTTTAAAGATTTGTGTATTACCTTCTAATTCCTTTGCGCATCAAAAAAGTGTTACCTTCAAAGAAATTGATGGAGAAACTTTCTTACAAAGTTCTTCTGTAGGTATTTGGACAGATTTAGTTAAAGATAAACTTTCTCATTCCCAAATCATCAAACAAGATAATCGAGAAGATCTAACTACATTAATTAACAACAGTCCTTTTTCTTGTTTTGTCACAAATGTAACAAATATTGATACAATCCAAAAATATACAAACAGAATCATCATTCCTATTTCAGATGTTTCCGCAACAAAAAACTTCTTATTTGTCACATCAAATAAGAAGCGTTTCTTAAATCTAATACAAAGTATTAGAAATATTCATTGAATTTGTTGTAATTGATACATTTGATAATATGTATCTTTATGTTGCATCAATTCTTGATGAGTTCCTATTTCTTTTATTTTTCCTTTTTCTAACACAACAATTTCATCATAATCTTGTATAAATGACAAACGATGAGTTACAACAACAATCGTTCTATCAGTAATATCCGCAATCGCTTTTTTTATCTGATTTTCTGTTCTTTCATCCAAAGCTGAAGTAGGTTCATCAAAAACAATTATTTCAGAATCTTTATATAAAGTTCTTGCTAGAGAGATTCTTTCTTTCTCACCTCCAGAATATCCACTATCGTCTTTTTGAATGACATACTCGTAAGCCTCTTCTTTATTTCGAATAAACTCATCTGCACCAGCATTCATTGCGACTTGTTCTACAACATCTTTATTTGCACACATATTTAATGATATATTATTGGATACAGTTGTTATAAACATAGAGGAAAATTGCGGCATATAAGAAATAGCAATATCTTTTTCTTTATACACAGTTCCTGATGTTGGCTCGTATAAATTTAAAAGTAATTTTAATATTGTTGATTTCCCACTTCCACTTTCTCCAACGATTGCTATCTTTTTATCCTTTTTTATATCTAAAGTTATATCATGTAAGACTTCTTCTTTATCATAAGAAAAACACACATAATCTAAAGCTAACAAAGTATTCTTTTTTTCTTTATATGTGAATTTTTGACCTTTTAAATCAATTATTTCATAAACTCTTTTTTCATAAACAGCATATTCATCCACAAAGGTTTTAAATGAAGCTAGTGCGACTATCATTTGTTCAATCTGATCTGATAATTGTATCGCAATCATAATATTCGCAAATATTATGATTTTTAAAGAAGCTAAGTATGCGCCAACAACTAGCAAAACAACTTCTGCAATACATTGAATATAAAACATCGATATAAATAATCTCGTAGAATTCAATGCATTATAACAATGAATATGTGAATTTAATTTTATTAAATGTTTTTTGATTTTCTCTATGAAGGTAGCATTTAAATCAAATATATGAATTTCGTGTGTACCGTCAAACTCTTCATTTACAAATTGGAGTACATTAGATTTTTCTAAAGTAATAGAAGCCAATTCACTTGCTCTTCTTTTTGAAAATAGGCGAAGAAATATATATTCTAAAAATGCGATTAAAATACATAGACCCATAATACGATAATCTATAAAACACAAATAAATAACAGAACATATTCCGGAAATAATAGGCATGTAAATACCACCTGCCATGATCCATCCTACTAAATCAACCATCTTTGTTAGATCCATAGACATGCGATTCATAACTTCACTAGTCACAATAGTTTCAACTGTTTTTTCATCTGCATTTATATATCCAGATAACATTTCTTCTCTGATCTGCATCCTAATCTTTTGCTCAATTTTCTTAATGTGATATATTCCAAATCCCATTAAGCAAGTAAAAATAAATATTCCGCACAAATATAGCAAAGCTTCATTGATAGTGAAGTTTTGTTCTTCACCATTCACAATCAATAATATCTCTTTTAAAAACACACCAACAGAAGAGAATGTTAAAAACTGTCCTAATCCTGATA
>CAVKTV010000169.1:0-1841 GCA_963659075.1 Lachnospiraceae bacterium
ATCTGAAGAGAAATCTTCAGATTTTTTTAAGAGGTATTCATGGAAATTACAAAAGGATTATCATCAATATCAATATGTGCCCATACTAATATCTCAGGTGGAACTTGAGATAAATGGACAGTAGGATTGGAATATTCATCTGCTAGACCAGCATGAATTAGTAAAAACTTTTGCCCATGAATATCAAGATATTGATAAAATCTTTTATTTTCTTCTAAATATAACTTGATGTCATAACATTCTGGAAAAGTTAGATCCATGAATTGATCTGCAGTTGTATAACCACCATTGTAATGAAGCCAAGTCATGAGATCTTCAGTGAGATCGGTCATACTATCATCTTTTTTACAATTGATTAATTCTTGGATATATCTTTCAAACCATACATCATGATTTCCATAGACAATATGCATGCTAGGATTAGACATGATTTCTTGTAACAAGGCAATAGAATCTTTTCCTCTATCACAAATATCACCATTGATCCATAACTCATCATAATCTTTGGAAAATTGGATTTTTTCTAACATTGCATCAAATTCATCTTTGCAACCATGTGGATCACTAATTACATATGTACTCATAACTAATACCATTTTAACATAAAACTGTGTCTGGAAAAGTAGGATGCATTCATCTTTTTCTTCACAATATAATACTCATTTGATATAATTTTTACGTTATTTTAGAAAAGAGAGGTAAATTAGATGGGAAGAGCACATGAAGTCCGCGCAGCCTCAATGGCAAAAACAGCGGCAAAGAAATCAAAGCTGTACTCAAGATTTGGTAAAGAATTATATATTGCAGCGAAGAATGGCGTCCCTGATCCTGATATGAACCTAGCACTCAAGAGAAAGATTGCTGAGGCTAAATCGAACCAGGTGCCTGCAGACGTAATCAAAAGAGCAATTGATAAGGCAAAAGGTGGTTCTGATGAGAACTATGATGAAGCTAGATATGAAGGATTTGGTCCTGGTAATTCAACAATTATTGTTGATTGCTTAACAGATAATACAAATCGTTCTTATACAGATGTTAAGACTTGCTTCAACAAAACTCATGGAGCTAAGTTAGCTGGCGCTGGTGCAGTATCATTTGGATATCAACAAGTTGGTTTATTTGTTTTCCCTTATGAAGATGAAGAAGCTATGTTAGATGCTTTAATGGAAGCAGATGTTGATGTACAAGATCTATCTGTTGAAGATGGTATGATGACTGTAAAGACAGCATTTACTGATTTTGGTAAGGGTCAAGAAGCTATTGAAAAGTTTGTTGAAGGTGTAGAGTTCGAAGTATGTGAAGCTACATTATTGCCAGATGAATACGTAACACTAACAAATCAAGAAGATATTGATGCATATCATAAACTCATTGATTTATTAGATGAAGCTGATGATGTAAACAAAGTTTATACAAACGTTATCATTGAAGGCGAATAATCTGAAGAGAAATCTTCAGATTTTTTTAAGAGGTATTCATGGAAATTACAAAAGATGTTTTACAAGCTATTTTAGATAGTTATCCTTATGAAATTGTGTTTGTTGATACAAATCATATTGTGCAATGGATGAATCAAACAGCTAAGAAAAGATATGATAATAGAGTGATGATTGGAAATAGTTTGTTCAATTGCCACAATGAAAACACAAAAGGAAAGATTGAATCATTTTTAGAAAGAGCGAAAAATGGTGAAGGTGAAATGTTTGAAACGCGAAATCATAAAACAGGTGAAAGAGAATTCTTTACACCTGTGAAAGATCAAGATGGAAATGTGATTGGGTATTTCGAACGTCATGAAGTAGCTTGGAATGATAATGATGAACAAAGAGAGATTGGAGAAT
>CAVKTV010000169.1:1851-3697 GCA_963659075.1 Lachnospiraceae bacterium
AAGAAGTGTCTGATATTCTTTTTTTTCTTTTAGATGTTAAAATATTAGTAAGAGGTTACGTTATGGAAAAACAAAAATTATCTTATAAGATTTATCGCCCAGAAAAGGATGCAAAAGCAGTTGTGTTTTGTGTACATGGCATGCAAGAACACAAGATGCGTTATGATGCACTCGCAAAATACTTTACAGATCATCAATATGCATGTATTACATATGATTTGCCTGGGCATGGTGAAACTGCTGGAAAAGAAAATCAAGGCTATTTTTCGGATGAAAGTGGTTGGAACGTTTTAGTTGAATCGGCTGCTGAAATTGTGGGAATTGCGAAAAAAGAATTTCCTAATGTTCCTGTTATTTATTTTGGACATTCTATGGGAACAATCATAGGAAGAGTCTTTTTACAACAACATGATCAAATGATTGATGGTTGTATTTTATCTGGTATTCCTGCATATCAAAGTTTAAGTAAATTAGGAATCTTTATTGCGAAAATAGTTGTTGGGTTAGAGGGAAAAACAAAGAAAAGTAAGTTATTAGAAGCAATGGCAACAGGTTCATTCAATAAAGTTATTGAAAATCCAAAAACGTATGTAGATTGGTTATCTTATAACGAAAATAATGTACAAGAATACCTGGCAGATGAATGGTGCGGTATTCCATTTACAAATCAAGGATATTTAGATTTGTTTACTTTAATGACGCATATGGGAAATACTTCTTTATATGAATGCAAGAACAAAAATCTACCTATTTATATATTTGCAGGTAAAGATGACCCATGTATTGGTGGAGATAAAGGATTTCAAAATAGTATATCTTTATTAAAAAAGGCTGGATATTCTAAGATTGATACAAAATTATTTGAACATATGAGACATGAAACGCTTCATGAAGATGATTCTATTAAAGTGATGGAAGCGGCTGTGAAGTGGTTGGATGAAAATATAAAGGGATAGTAAAGCGAAATTTCGTTGACTTTGATATTGACTTTGATATAATATTCTAGCGTTAACGAGCGCATATCTATTATGAAATGGACAAGAAGTGAATTACTAAAAAATTCTGTACATGTTAATTTTGATGAAGATGTTGATGTTGATTCTTCTGAATTTGAAGGAAATGAATTGATTGAAAGTGTTCATGATGTACATGTATCTGGTAGTGGATATTTAGATGATGATAATGATAGATTCTATTGTGAAATACATGTAGAAGGCGTTATGATCGTACCTGATTCTATTACTGGTGATTTGATTGAATATCCATTTTCTACAGATAGTAACGAAACCTATGTTTTAGGGGAAACAGATGAAGATGATGTGCGAATCGTTAGTGATGAAGTCATTGACTTAACAGAAGCTGTTGTAGATGATATTCTACTAGAAGTTCCGTTAGAAGTGAGTGATGTTCAAGAAGGCGAGTATCCTGAAGGCGATGGTTGGAAGGTATACAGTGAAGCTGAGTATCAGGAAAGCCGGAAAGATCAAATTGATCCGCGTCTGGCAAAACTGAAGCAATTCAAGAGTGAATAGTAGGAGGTGCTAGACAATGGCTGTACAACAGAGAAGAGTATCAAAGACAAGAAGAGACAAGAGAAGAACACATTATAAGCTCGTTGCTCCAACATTGGTTAAATGTCCAGTTTGTGGTGCTACAAAGCGTCCACATCATGCTTGTCCTAATTGCGGTAAAGTAGGTGCTACTGAAACAAGCGCTGTAAAAGAAAACGCATAATTTAGTAACAAACAGAATTTGAAAGAGAACATGTTAAGTCATGTTCTTTTTTTGTGCAAAAAAATTAAACAAAATGTATGGTTTTTATTGCACATATATGTAAAAGTGGTAG
>CAVKTV010000170.1:0-3647 GCA_963659075.1 Lachnospiraceae bacterium
GTACCATCATTAGCGTTTATCTTCTTTGGAAGACAAATCTTCTATCTATTGGGCTTCCCACAATCTTTCCCTCAATTGGGTGCTCATGATATTAGAAGTTATATTCCAGCAATCGTTATTCTTGGTTTGATGAACACGGGTTCATTAATGTTATGGACAAGAAGATATATGTTAGATCAATCTAGTGCTGACTATGTTAAGTTCGCTAGAGCGAAAGGTCTATCTCAAAAGGAAATCTTTAAGAAACATATTTTGAGAAACGCTGTTATTCCAATCGTTCATGACTTACCAGCTAGTATCATTCTTACAATTACTGGTGCAGTATTAACAGAAACAGTATTTGCGATTCCTGGTACAGGTAAATTATTACCAGATGCTATCAATGAACATAACAACTCTATGATTGTCGCATTAACAATCCTTTATACTTCTTTATCAATCTTCTCAGTATTGATTGGTGACTTGTTAATGACAGTTGTAGATCCACGTATTAAGTTAACAGATGAAGGAGGTAGTCATTAATGTCAGAAATGAGTAATAAGTTTGTATTCGTTAAAAATGACGAAAGAGAATCTGAACATATTGCTGCTCCTAAGTATTCTTATTGGGCATCTGTATTTAAACAATTTTTAAGCAAGAAAAGTACAATTGCGATCATTATTGTCGCAAGTGCTGTCGTATTACTTTCTATTATTGATCCAATGATTAGTGGATATAATGGAATGTCTCATCCAAATATCAACAATGAATCTATGAAGTTCATTGGACCATGTTTCCAATATCTATTTGGTACAAATAACTACGCTGATAATATGTGGAACGTTGTTTGGGCTGGTGCTAGAAACTCTCTAGGTATCGCAGGTTTAACAACATTGATCACAGTATCTTTAGGTGTTATTGTTGGTGCGATTTGGGGTTATTCTAAATCTATGGATAAATGGATGATTGAAATCTATAACATCATCGCTAATGTACCATTTACATTGATCGTATTCGTATTGATGTATATCTTAGGTAGAGGTTTCTGGCAATTGATCTTTGCGATGTCCGTTACTTCTTGGCTTGGTACTGCGTATTTCATTCGTACACAAGTTATGATCATTCGTGATCGTGAATATAACTTAGCATCTAGATGTTTAGGAACAAGTACTTGGACAATTGTTAAGAACAACATTCTTCCATATCTTGTATCAATTATCGTTACTTCGATTTCTAGAGACTTACCATCTTATATTTCTTTAGAAGTATTCTTGGCATGGCTTGGAATTGGTGTTGGTGAAGGTACTCCTTCATTAGGTAAAACGATTTCTGATAACAAGATCTATATGACAAATACACCATATTTGTTCTGGATTCCTGTTTGTATTTCCGCAATTATTACAGTTTCACTTTACGTTGCTGGTCAGACATTAGCGGATGCGGCTGACCCAAGAACACATAGATAAGGAGGCAAGCAAAATGACAACAAATAACGAAATCATTCTGTCTGCTTCTAATGTTGAAGTAGAATTCGCAGTCAGAGGTAAAATCTTAAAGGCAATTCGTAATATTTCAATTGATCTTTATAAAGATGAAACATTAGCTATCGTTGGTGAATCTGGTTCTGGTAAATCTGTATTTACAAAGACATTTACTGGTATGCTTGAAAGCAATGGTAGAGTTTCTAATGGTACAGCGATGTATGAAGGCAAAGACCTTTACGCAAATAAAACAGATGAAGATTGGGAACAAATTCGTGGTAAAAAGATTGCGACAATCTTCCAGGACCCAATGACATCTTTAAACCCAATTATTCCAATTGGAAAACAAATCACTGAAGTTATTGAAAAACATCAAGGTAAATCTTTCGCAGAAGCAAAAGAAGAAGCAATTCAATTGATGGAAGAAGTAGGTATTTATAACGCTGCAAATCGTTTTGATGAATATCCATTCATGTATTCTGGTGGTATGAGACAAAGAATCGTTATTGCGATTGCCCTAGCATGTCATCCAGATATCTTGATTTGTGATGAACCTACAACTGCATTGGATGTTACAATCCAAGCACAAATCATTCGTTTGATCAAAAATCTACAAAAACAATATGGTTATACAATCATCTTCATTACACATGACTTAGGTGTTGTAGCCAATGTTGCGGATAGAGTCGCTATCATGTATTCTGGTCAAATCATTGAATATGGTAAGGTTAATGAAATCTTCTATGATCCAAAACATCCATATACATGGGGATTATTAAGTTCATTACCACAGCTTGGTATTAAAGGGGAACCATTATATGCAATTCATGGTACTCCACCAAGTTTATATGATGAAATCAAAGGTGATGCATTCGCTCCAAGATCTGATTACGCTATGGAAATTGATTTTGAAGAAGAACCACCAATGTTCAAGGTTACTGATACACACTACGCTAAGACTTGGTTGTTAGATGAAAGAGCACCAAAGGTAGAACCACCAGTTCAAGTTAGAACATTACATGAAAGAATGAAAGAAGTTATTTCAGAACAGGAGGAAAACTAAATGACAGATACATTACAGAATCCTGTCCTTGAAAAGGATGAAAACGGAAAAGAAATCTTATTGAATGTAAAAGATCTAGGTGTCACTTTCTATAATGGAAAGAAAGCATTTAACGCTGTTCACGACGTAAACTTTAAAGTTTATAAAGGTGAAACTTTCTCATTAGTTGGTGAATCTGGTTCTGGTAAAACAACAATTGGCCGTGCTATTATTCGTATCAATCCTACTTCTAGTGGTGAAATCGAATTCATGGGTAAAAAGATTAATGGTAAGATTTCTAAAGAAGATCAACGTTGGGTCATTCGTAACATGCAGATGGTATTCCAAGATCCTGCAGCTTCTTTAAATGAAAGAGCTACAATTGACTATATCGTTTCAGAAGGTCTTCAAAACTTCCATCTTTATACAGATGAAGAAGATCGTAAACAAAAGGTATTAAATGCCTTGGAATCTGTAGGATTACTTGCAGAACACGCTACAAGATATCCTCATGAATTCTCAGGTGGTCAAAGACAACGTATTGGTATTGCTCGTGCAATGGTTATGGAACCAACATTATTAATTGCGGATGAACCTATCTCTGCTTTAGATGTATCCATTCGTGCTCAAGTTTTGAATTTATTAAATGAATTCAAGAGAGAAAAAGGTTTAACACAAATCTTTATCGCACATGACTTATCCGTTGTTCGTTATATTTCTGATAGAATTGCGGTTATTCATAAGGGTGAAATCGTAGAACTCGCAGAAACAAATGACTTGTTTAAGAACCCAATGCATCCATATACAAAGTCTTTAATGTCAGCAATTCCTTTACCAGATCCTGAAATTGAAAAGGCTAAGACATTAATTACATATGATGAAAATGAAGAAAAGGAAAAGTGGAACTATGCTGAAAACGCTCCAACTTTCCGTGAAATTTCTGAAGGTCACTTTGTAATGGCAAATGATGCAGAATTTGAAGAATTCAAGAAGCATTATAAGAAATAATCTACATGAAGGCTGGAAACAGCCTTTTTATTTTGGTATGGTATATAATCATATAAGGTGAAAAATGAATCAGGAATTATATGACGCAGTAAAATTAGTTGGGGTTGAGAAGGATTTGGCAACGAAATAACTTGTGG
>CAVKTV010000171.1:0-3618 GCA_963659075.1 Lachnospiraceae bacterium
GTTCTATACGTGCTGCTGGTGGATTGATTTACCAATTATTACCAAACGCAAGTGAAGAAGCGATTGCTTATTGTGAAAAAGTTGCGGCAGAACAAAAACCAGTTTCAGAATTAATGGATAGTGGATATTCACTAGAAGAAATCATTCATACATATTTTAAAGATGCGAATATATTAGAACATCGAGATGTTCGTTGGAATTGTGATTGTTCCAAAGAAAGATTTCATGATGGACTAATGACATTAGCTACGTCTGATTTAAAAGAAATGATTGAAGATGGAAAAGGTGCAGAATGTGTGTGCCAATATTGTAATGAGAAGTATCAATTTACTACAGAAGAATTAAAGGAAATATTAGAACATAAACATGTGGAAAATAGGGAATGTAGAAATTGAGAATCCAATCGTTGCGGCACCATTAGCGGGTATATCAAAACCCGTATATCGATCTTTGATGAGAGAGTATGGTGCTGGTCTAACAGTTAGTGAAATGATTTCGGATAAAGCTTTGCATTATGAGAATAAGAAAACTTTTGATATGTGCAGAACTAGAGATGATGAACATCCAGTTTCCTTACAGTTGTTTGGAAATGACCCTGAAACTATGGGGGAAGCAGCTAGATATCTAAGTGAACATACTGATTGTGAAATCATTGATATCAATATGGGATGTCCAGTCAATAAAGTTATCAAAGCACACGCAGGGAGTTATCTAATGGCACATCCTGATGAGGCGTATGATGTTGTTCGTGCAGTTGTATCAAATACGAATCGACCAGTGACTGTGAAGATGCGTGCAGGATGGGATCATGACCATATCAATTGTGTAGAGATTGCACAAATTTGTGAAAAAGCAGGTGCTAGTGCTATTGCGGTACATGGAAGAACGCGTGCACAAATGTATACAGGGCAATCGAATCCTCTTTATATTAAGATGGTAAAAGAGGCAGTGCATATTCCAGTCATAGGAAATGGTGATATAAAAACACCACAAGATGCATTAGATATGTTGTCTTATACAAAATGTGATGCGGTAATGATTGGTAGAGCTTTAATTGGAAAACCATATTTGATCAAAGAAATCAAAAATGCTTTAGAAGGAAAAGAAAATCAAGAAGTATCTTATTTAGAACGTTTAGATTTGTGCAAAGAATATGTTAGAAGACTTTGTGAAGATGAAACGGAATACATTGGGATTCGTGAAGCAAGAGGAATCGCTCCAATGTATTTAACGGGAATGCCACATGCTTCTTTCTATAAACAAGAAATTACACAAATAGATTCATTAGATGCATTTAATAAAGTGATTGAAGAGTATAAATTAAAATTCACAAGATAAATGGAAAAGATGCCAGAGGGGTCGGGCATCTTTTCGTTTAGGGGTTAGTTTTGGGAATGATGTTATCAGATATCTCTATCTGACAATAATAATATACAATTTAATTATGGTAGAATCATGTTATATATGTGAACGTTTTCTGAACAAAATATTAAGTGAATTAGAAAAGACACCGAGGGGTTGGTGTCTTTTCATTTAGGGTTAGTTTTTGGGAATGATGTTATCAGATATCTCTATCTGATGGTATAAATATAATATTTGATTGTGTTTGAAATGTGGTTTGAATGTGAACGTTTTCTGAACAAAAAAAAGACATGTAGTTTTTCTACATGTCTCAATGTTATTCAGCAGGTGTGAATGGTGTAGCACCAGATTCAACATCAGAAGCACTCTTCAAATACATTGAAGCTTCTTCTAAATGTAGTGAATCAAATACAACTACATCGTCACCATCTTCTGTCATGTATTCTACTTTCATAGCGTAGCCATCAGCTTCTTCTTCGCTAACTTTGATGTCAACTGTAACTGTTTCGCCATCTTTCAAATCACTATCAAGATAGTTTTCTCCGATGTCTTGGCCATCTACATAGTAGAAGTGTAATTCAGTAACTGTCTTACCTGTGTTGTTAGTAACTTCGTATTTACCTTCTGTAGCAACTTCTTCTGTTGAAGTTTCTTCTTCTGTTGTAGAAGCAGATGCAGAAGCACTCTTAGAACTTGTAGTTGTAGAAGAACATGCTGCTAAAGCGAACGCTAAAGAACTAACACATAATACTTTTGTTAATTTCATTATTTTTTTAATTCCTTTCCGTGAGTAATATTATAGCACTTTATCAACTAACATTGTTTGACAATCTTGTGCGTTTGTATAGTTTGTGGAATGATATAATACACAAAAGGAATAGACATATGAGAAGAAAAGATAGAGAAATTACAAATCAAGAAGCTATGATAAAAATCATTGATCAAGCAAAGGTATTAAGACTTGCGTTATATGATGATATGTATCCATATATTGTTCCAATGCATTATGGATACACAGTAGAAAATTCCAAGATTGTTTTTTATATGCATAGTGCGAAAGTTGGACATAAATTAGATTTGATTTTAACAAATTCCAATGCTTGTTTGGAAATTGAAAGTGATATGGAAATCGTATCTGGTGGTGATGTTCCTTGTAAGTATGGGGCAACGTTTTCGTCTGTTATCGCTAGAGGAAAAGCTGTAATCGTAGAAGATACAGAAGAAAAGATACAAGGTTTGAAATTGTTAATGACGCATCAAGTAAACAAAGACTTTGAAATCAATGAACAGATGGCAAATATGGTTTGTGTCATTAAGGTAACAGTGGAACAAATCACAGCCAAGGAAAGAAACTAACTATGAAAAATAATAGTTACTTATAAATTTACTGATATCTTCTAAAACAAAAGTGCATTGATTAACATGAATATGTAAATTGATTTACAAGGAGGAATATTCAATGTTAAACGAAAAAGTAATCAATGTATTAAAGAATGGGATGTGGGATCTAGCTACTTGTGCGAATGATGAACCAAATGTAGTTCCAGTTGCGTTCAAGGATGTTACAGAAGATGGTAAGCTTGTTATTGGTGATGTATTCTTAGAAACAACATTAAACAACTTACAAGCAAACAATGGAAAAATTGCGATTTCTGTATATGACGCTAGTAGCTTAGAAGGATATCAAATCAAAGGTACTGCTGAATATTTAACAGAAGGTGAACTTGTTAATACATTTAAAGCAATGGTTGAAAAGATGTTTAATGGTGCCGCAACTGCGAAGGGTGCTCTTGTAGTGACACCTGAAAAAGTTATCGTTACTACACCTGGTGCTGATAATAAAAAAGAAATTTAATTAAAGTCACTCATAAATTTGATAGTTACTTTAAAAATGATTGCCTTCAAGATAGAATTGAATCATCTTGAAGGTGATTTTTTATGGCAAAGTACAAGAAAAAACTAGATGATGATATAAGATGCCCATTGGAATATGGATTAACGATTTTTGGTGGAAAGTGGAAATCAAGAATTATTTGTGTCTTATCCGCAAATGAAAGAATGCGATATGGGCAAATTCGAAAAGAGATGTATAACATTACTGATGCGGTATTGGCTGCTACATTAAAAGATCTATTGGAAGATGGAGTGATTGGTAGAAAGTCCTATGATGAAATTCCACCAAAGGTAGAATATTTTCTAACAGAAAAAGGAAAATCTGTTGTTCCAATCTTACAAAGTATATGTGAGTGGTCAGAT
>CAVKTV010000172.1:0-3576 GCA_963659075.1 Lachnospiraceae bacterium
TTAGATGCCGCTTTTCCTATTTTCGCTCATCAGTGAATCACATGGTCAATTATGTATTTTTAAAAACCCTCAAATAATTTTAATTTTCATTTCTTTAAACAAATAGATTTGTTTCGTGTTAAAATACAAATGCAAAGAGTTACCGATAAGCGGTTAACTCCAATACTAGTTAAACGACCACTTTACGATTGGAAGTCATCTCAGCGGTCGTTTTTCTTTTTGGATTCTAAGTAAGAATCAAACGCTAATGCAAATTGCAACACAGTAAAAATCAAAGAGATTATACTGAGTATTTCCACTAATGTCATACACAACTCCTCAAGAGGAGCTAAGAAAAGCATACGCTCCTCTTATTTTCCTTTCTATGAAGCATAAAAATTCCAATAATTCGGAGCCAACCGCCTACCCGTTATGGTAACCCAATATTATATTCACAAATATTTTTAAAAATCCTCAAAAAAATTCTATTTTTCCTACTTTAAACAAATAGATTTGTTTCGTGCAATACACAACTAAAAAAGACCCTCACGGATCTTAATGTGTTAGAATCTCATTTCCATCTTCTGTAATGAGAATTGTATGTTCCCATTGTGCAGAATCAGAACCATCTCTTGTATAAACTGTCCATTCATTATATGGATCAATTTCAACTGCAGCTTTTCCTGCGTTGATCATTGGTTCAATCGTTATAATCATTCCAGGTACTAATACCATCCCTTTTCCCTTAGAGCCAACATGCGCTACAAAAGGATCTTCATGGAAATCAATACCTACGCCATGTCCACCTAATTCTCTTACGACAGAGTATCCTTTCGAGTGTGCGTATTTGGCAATTGCGTAACCAATATCACCAACCGTAGCCCATGGTTGTGCAGCTTGTATTCCTATTTCTAAGCATTTCTTTGTTTCTTCAACAAGTTTTCTTCTTTCTTCACTAACATTACCAACCATAAACATTCTAGATGCATCGGCATAATAACCATCTAAGATTGTTGTACAGTCTACATTGATAATATCTCCATCTCTTAGTTTTCTATGACGGGCAGGAATTCCATGACATACTTCAGAATTAATTGAAGTACATACACTCTTTGGAAAACCTTCATAGTTTAACGGTGCACAGATTCCACCATGTTCTGTTGTATATTTTGAAACGATATCATCAATTTCTTGTGTACTCATTCCAACATGAATCAACTTGCCTACTTCATCTAAAACACCTGTATTAATAACACCGGCTTTACGAATGGCTTCTATTTGTGTTGGACGTTTGATCCATTCATCCTCAATAATTTCTTTATGTTTTTTACGAAGATATTCCATTCTTTCATAGATATGTGAAGGAATTGGTTCTTTTTCGTCTATCTCTTTCCAAATCTTTTCATCAATCATTTTATTCTTCTTTCTAGTTATTTCGTTGTTGAACCAATACCACCTGTTCTTACTTCGTCTGTATCATCATCAATCGTAATTCCAAATGACATGAAGATTCCTTGCACCATTCCTTGATGTGCCTCTATATGCAATTGTTTTCCATCTCTAGAATCATTCATGAACTTACACATGATATGACCTTCATTGTCAGCATTGTAATAATCTGCATCAATTACACCAACTGTATTATTCAACTGCATGCGATATTTAAAACCAAGAGAACTTCTTGGAAACAACATCAAAACATAACCATCGTCTATTTTAGCACGAATTCCGCTGGGAATAAGCAGAACTTCATTAGGGGCCATTGTAATATCAATTGGTGCGTAAAAATCATATCCTGCGGATTGTTTCGTTGCTCGTTTTGGTAAAGAAATGGAATCATAGATTTTTTTGATTTCTTCTTCACTTCCACCAATATTTTTCTTCCAATCTTTTAAAAACTGTTCAAAAGATACTTTTTCAAATTTTGCGATAGTATTCATATTCATTTCTCCAAATTCATCATCATAATATATAGAAATTGTGCCAATGCACTTTCAAAAGGATACACTGTTAATCGAATATTTTCACCTATTATTTCATGTTCGTTATAAAACATCGCATGAAGAATCATTGTAACGATTGTCTTTTTATCTAATGTAGATACATAAGAAAGAATATCTGTAGGATTTAATGATGGTTTATATGGATAGTCTTCATATGCTGCAGCGGCAAAGTTCGCTAAGATTTCATTTCTCGCTTCATCAAAATGATAAACTTTTGATAATGGCATATTACACATTTCCATCAATGCATCTAACATACCATAAAAATATAACTTATCACTGATATGTGTAACATGCATTTGTTCCATTAATAAACTAGTAATGACATGTTCAGAACGAAATCTTTCATTGATAGCGGTAGCGTTTTTAATACTTGTTTCTAACATCAAATATTCTTTTTGAAATTGTTGGAAATATTTTGGTAATGGGAATTTATAAAATGTATAACTATGACCATAATATTTCTTATAATATTTCATTGCGTCATTATAGCCAAGAATCTTAGCTTCTTGCATCTTTTCATGATCAAAACATAAGAAATCATACAATGGTTTTCTTGGATGAATCATTTGTATCATTTGATGATTCTGATAGAAAGGATGTAATGGTTCTTCTCCCATTTCGATTGCGACAATTTCATCAGCTCCATCTCTTAATGCATAATCAATTGGGCAATTATCATAATATCCACCATCTACATATTCTATGCCATCAATTTCTTTCACTGGAAAGGCAGGATAAGCAGAACAAGATGCAACTAACCAATCTTCTCCTTTATCTTTCATCATTTCTTTTGATACAAAGACACCATGATGTTCTTTCTTTGTTGCGGTGACACACGCAAAATCCACTTCTGAGGCAAAGAATTTATCAGAATCATAATATTGATGTACAAGATCATAAAAAGGACGAATATCAATTCCTTTTTCTTTGATGTAATACTGTAAAGATGGAACAAATTCTTCTCTTTCATTAATAATCGTTTTCAATGACATATCTGTAGGGACAAAACCATTTACGATCTTATCCGCAGATAGATGTAAATACATATCTTCTAATAAATCAAAATCTTTTTGTACGACCATTGCGGCATTTAATGATCCTACCGAAACACCAATCACTTTATCAAAATGATCTAATCCAAGTTGTTGTAAAGCTTGGATGACCCCTAATTCATAGATACCTTTTGTACCACCACCAGATAAAACAAGCGTTCTTTTCATCTTCATCACCTTCTTTAATATTTTAAACTTTCTTTTTTTAGATGCAAAAAACAAATCTCTCATCTTGTATGTTTTTTAGTATAATAGAAATGTCGGAGGAAAGATTATGAAATTAAATGTTGCGGTATTCTTTGGTGGAGAAACAGTAGAACATGAAGTGAGTATCATTTCTGCACACCAAGCAATGAATGCATTAGATAAAAATAAATATAACGTAATTCCTGTTTATGTCGCAAAAAGCAGAAAGCTATATGTTGGTGATGAACTCACAGATATGAAAAATTATAAAGATTTATCTGCCTTAGAAAATCAATTAACACAAATAACGATTGTATTAGAAGATAATAAAGTTGTTATCAAGCCTGTTAAAA
>CAVKTV010000173.1:0-3571 GCA_963659075.1 Lachnospiraceae bacterium
CCCCGACTAATTTTAGAGCTCATTTTCGTAAAACCCCGAGTGATTTTACTTAACCGAAAATTCCAATGCTTATTTAATTCCTTTTACTTCAATTCTGTTAAGTGCTTTTGTTAATGCGATTTGTGCACGCTTGATATCAATGTTTGGATAACCAGATTGTAATCTTTTTTCTGCTCTTTGTTTTGCGTTTTGAGCTCTTTCTAAATCAATATCATTTTTATTCTCTATCGCATCTGTTAATATTTCTGCAAGATTATTTCTAAAGTAGAATAATCCACCACTCACAGCATATGTTTCTCTTACACCATTTTCATCAGATGTCATTGTTCCAATCTTTAACATTGTGACAAGTGGCATGTGATTTGGTAATACACCTTGATTTCCATCTTCTGTTTGGATGTTAATAATTGGTGTATCAAATTCTTTATAGATTCCTTCTGGTGTAACGACTCTTACATGAAGCTGACTCATTTTAATGTCTCTGCTTTCTTCACAACATCTTCAATTGTTCCAACGGATAAGAATGCTGCTTCTGGAAGATCATCATACTTACCATCTAAGATTTCTTGGAAAGAACGAACAGTGTCTTTTACTGGAACATATACACCTTTCAAACCTGTGAATTGTTCCGCAACACTAAATGGTTGTGATAAGAAGTTTCTAATACGACGTGCTCTGTTAACGATTTTCTTATCTTCTTCACCTAATTCATCCATACCTAGAATTGCGATGATATCTTGTAATTCTTTATATCTTTGTAAGATTTCTTGAACACCTCTTGCGACTTTGTAATGTTCTTCACCAACGACTAGTGGATCTAACATACGAGAGGATGAATCTAATGGATCAACTGCAGGGTAGATACCTAAGGCAGCAATGGAACGATCCAATACAAGCTTTGCATCCAAATGTGAGAATGTTGCGGCTGGTGCTGGGTCTGTTAAGTCATCGGCTGGTACATATACACATTGTACGGATGTAATAGAACCATCTTTTGTAGATGTGATTCTTTCTTGAAGTTGGCCCATTTCAGTCGCTAAAGTTGGTTGGTAACCTACAGCTGAAGGCATACGTCCAAGTAAGGCAGAAACTTCTGAACCTGCTTGTGTGAAACGGAAAATATTATCAATGAACAATAATACGTCTTGATGTTCTACATCACGGAAGTATTCAGCCATTGTAAGTGCACTTAATGCGACTCTCATTCTAGCACCAGGTGATTCATTCATCTGTCCATATGTAAGAACAGTATTTTTTAAGACACCTGAATTTTTCATTTCATAATACATGTCATTACCTTCACGTGTTCTTTCACCTACACCAGCAACGACAGATCTACCACCATGTTCAATAGCGATATTATGAATTAATTCTTGTTCAAGAACGGTTTTACCTACACCGGCACCACCGAACAAACCAATCTTACCACCCTTTGCATAAGGACATAGTAAGTCGATAACTTTGATACCAGTTTCTAAGATTTCATTTTGTGTTGTTTGTTGTGCAAATGTTGGAGCGTCTCTATGAATTGGCATTTTTTGATCTGCATCAACTTCACCTAATCCATCAATTGGTTCTCCTAAAACATTAAACATTCTACCTAATACTGCATCTCCAACAGGAACTTCAATTGGTTTTCCTGTATCGATACAATCCATACCTCTAACAAGACCATCTGTAGAAGACATTGCGATACATCTAACAACATCATCACCTACGTGTTGTGCTACTTCAGCTGTCATTTGTTTTCCATCTTCTGTTTGAATCAAAATAGCATTTTTGATGGAAGGTAAATGTTCCGCATCATAGCGGATATCTACAACTGGTCCAATTACTTGTAGTATTTTTCCTGTATTGCTCATAATTGAATTGCCTTCTTTCTAAACAGCACTACTTCCACCAACAATTTCCGTTATTTCCTGGGTAATCGCTGTTTGACGTGCCTTGTTATATTCTAATTGTAGTGAAGATGATAAATCATCTGCATTATCAGATGCAGTTTTCATCGCAACTCTTCTACTACCTTGTTCACTTGTTGTGGATTCCATCCAATCAGAATACGCTACATCAGTAATCATCATTGGAATCAAACTATCTAGTATCGCACTAGCATTTGGTTCAAATAACGTTTCTACTGGTGATTTTCCAGTTTCTTCTTTTTGGATTTCTTTTTGTTCTAGAGTACATGGTAATAAAACATCAATGTCTGGTTTAAAAGTCATTGTATTTACAAATCTTGTATATAAGATTTGTACTTTACCAACTTCTTGTGATTGATACATTTTGATACATTGATCAACGATTTCTTTCATCTTAGAAAAAGTTAATTTATCACTTGAAATGACTGCCTTATTTAATAATTGATATCCTTTTTCTTCAAACGAATGATATAAAGATGTACCAATGACATAAACAGGATCATTTTTATCAATCACTTCATCTGCTTGTTTTAAGACATTTGCGTTATATCCACCACACAATCCTAAATCTGAAGTTAATATGATCGTTACAGCTTTTTGATTGTCTGTTTTAATGACATATTGACTTTCAACATCTGGATTGTTCGCTACGATTTCATCAACTGTATCTTGTAGCTTTTGTGCATATTCACGATTTGCTTCCATCTTATTTCTAGAACGAAATAATTTTGCGTTAGCAATCATTTCCATTGCTTTGGTGATTTTTCGAGTAGACTGTACAGACTTGATTCGAGAACGTAATGCTTGTCTTGACTGACCAGCCATATCAGTTCACTCCTTTTAATAACTTGAACTGATTTAGAATATCATTCATAGCATTCTTCATCTGTTCAATCAATTCATCACTCAATGCTTCTTTTTCTTCAATTTCTTTACAAATACTTTCATAGTTCGCATGGAATGTTTTATGAATCGTATTCTCAAATTGAGGAACATCTTCTACTTCAATATCATCCATATATCCTTCTTTTACCGCAAATAAAGATAATACTTGATCTACCATAGACATTGGTTGATATTGTGGTTGTTTCAATAATTCAGTAACTTTAGCACCATGATTCAATATCTTCTTTGTGGATGCATCTAAGTCAGAACCAAATTGTGCAAATGATTGCATTTCATGATACTGTGCAAGATCCATCTTTAAAGAAGAAGAAACTTTTTTGATTGCCTTTGTTTGTGCTGCAGAACCTACACGTGATACGGATAAACCAGAATCTACCGCAGGTCTAGCACCAGCAGCGAATAAATCTGTCTGTAAGAAAATCTGTCCATCTGTAATGGAAATGACATTTGTAGGAATATAGGCAGAAATATCACCGGCTTGTGTTTCAATGATTGGTAGAGCTGTCAATGATCCACCACCAAGTTCATCACTTAACTTCGCTGCTCTTTCTAATAATCTTGAATGTAGATAGAATACATCACCAGGATAAGCTTCACGTCCTGGAGGTCTCTTTAATAATAATGACATTGTTCTATACGCAACCGCATGTTTACTTAAGTCATCATAAACGATCAAGACATCTTTTCCATTATCCATCCATTCTTCACCCATCGCACAACCTGCGTATGGTGCAATGTATTGTAAT
>CAVKTV010000174.1:0-3565 GCA_963659075.1 Lachnospiraceae bacterium
GTATGGAAGTCATTCGTCCTTTATATTTGATTCATGAAGATGATATTAAAGCGTGGGCTAAATTTAATGATTTGTATTTTATTCAATGTGCTTGTAAGTTTACAGACACTTGTTCTTCAGAAGCTTGTTTAACAAGACCTCGTTCAAAGAGAGTCGAGGTCAAAAATCTAATTAGAGAGCTCAAGAAAACAAATCCTTATGTAGAACAGAATATATTCAAGAGTGTTGAAAATGTAAGCTTAAAAACAATTATTGCGTATAAGGATGATCAAGAAAAACATCATTTTTTAGATGATTATGATAAGAAAAAGTGAAACAAGAAATTGTTTCCTTTTTTAGAAGGTGTTGGAAATGAAATATCAAATAGAAGAAACAAATGAATTTAGCTCTTTGAGAAAATTGTATTTTGATTGCGGATTAGAAGGTGCAATGGCAAAAGATTTTACAGGAAAAAAAGTAATACATTGGAAATGTACTTTTGATGGTCAAATCATTGGCGGAGCTACGTTACGGATAGAAAAAACGGATTGTGTTTTAGAATTCCTGGCGGTGAAAGAGAACTATAGAAATCTAAACATAGGAAGAACTTTATTGGAAACGATACAAACATATGTAAATGACATCCAAGTTCCAACTATCATTCTTTGTGCGAAAGAACCCTTGTTTTATATAAAATATGGATGGTCTATTACGAAAGATGGGCAAGTGTCACTAATGGATCATTGTTTGGAATGTGAAAATTATGAAAAAAGTTGTTTTCCAAAAATGATGGTCAAGAAAGTAGTATGATATTAACAAAAATGGAGTGTGAATATGAACTTAGAAGAAATGAAAAGAAAATATGCCTATACACTTGCTCGTGTGGGTTTGAATGTACAAAAGGGACAAACAGTACTTGTTGAAGCGGCAATTGAAGGTGCTAGTTTTACACCAATCTTTTGTGAAGAATGTTATAAGCTTGGCGCAAAGAATGTTGTTGTGCATTATTTAGATGAAGCGAATATGAAAGTTGCATCTTTATATCGTGATTTAGATGAAGTTAGAAAAGTGGAAGAATGGGAAGTTCTTCAAAATCAACAATATTTGGACGAAGGTGCGTGCTATGTGCGTCTAGAAGGTGTTAATCCAAAACTGATGGAAGATCTTGCGGAAGACAAAGCCAATGCGATATTTGCCCATGTAGATGCGGTAAGAAATATCATGCGTAAGGCAAGTAGAGAAAAACATTGTCAATGGTTGATAGCGATGATTCCTACACAAGAGTGGGCTGACTATATCATGTCTGATATTGATAAGAGTCAAAGACTAGATGAACTATGGAAGCTATTATTGAAGCTTTGTTATATTGATGAAAACAATGATGTTGTAAAGACTTGGGAAGAAAAACAACAAAAGAATCATGAACGTGGAAAGAAGATCGATTCTTACCACTTTACAAAATTCCATTATACAGCTTCCAATGGAACAGACTTGATTGTTACATTGACACCAGATTCTAAGTTTTCTCATGAAGATCTAGATCAAAAACATCAAGGAGTATTATTCACACCAAATATTCCAACAGAAGAAATCTGTACAACACCAGAAAAGTTTGGAACAAATGGAATCGTATATGCTTCTAGACCACTTGTTCTTGGTGGAAAGAGTGTAGAGAATTTTGGATTTAGATTTGAAAATGGAAAAATAGTAGAAGTTATCGCAAACGAAGGGAAAGAAATGTTAGAATCTTTGATCCGTATGGATGAGAACGCATGTTATTTAGGTGAATGTGCATTGGTAGAATATCATTCTCCAATTTCTATGAGTAAACGTGTATACTACACCACTTTGATTGATGAAAATGCATCTTGTCATTTAGCTTTAGGTAGAGGGTTAAATGGTCAACAGCCAAAAGATTCTAGATATACATTTAATGATTCTGTGATTCATATTGATTTTATGATTGGTACAGCTGATATGCATATCGTTGGAACAACGGAAGCAGGTGAAGAAGTTGTAATCTTTGATCAAGGAGATTTTGCGCTCTAATGCAATCTAGACAAGAAGCTTTATATAAGCTATCTAGATCGAAGTTTCGTTCTTCTTTTCACTTAAAAGAAAAAGAGAAGAACTATATCAAAGAAAAAGGAATGGATGTTATTGAAAGCCACGCTAGAGATTTTGTGAAAAACAAATTAGCTCCAGCATATCCAAAAAATGATGGGAAACAAACACCAATGAAAGGACATCCTGTCTTTATTGCACAACATGCATGCGCGTGTTGTTGTAGAGGATGTTTGAACAAGTGGTACAGAGTCCCTATGGGAGTCGAACTAACACAAATCCAACAAGAGAAAATTGTACATTTATTGATGGATTGGACTGAAAGAGAGATGAATTCATGAAAGAAAGATTGATACAAAAGATGATTGATTTCTATGATGGAAATACACATGATGTGGCGCATTTTATGAAAGTATATGCATATGCAGAAACAATTGGTTTGAGTGAACATTTAGATACAAAAACACAACAAGCTTTAGAATATGCCGCCATTGTACATGATATTGCGTGTCCAATCTGTAGAAAGAAATATGGGAATACAAATGGCAAACATCAGGAAGAAGAAAGTGAACCGTTGTTAAGAGAATTCTTAAAAGAATTTCCATTAGATGAAGATATGCAAGAAAGAATCATTTATCTTGTGAGTCATCATCATACATATACAGATGTAGATGGTTTAGATTATAGAATTTTATTGGAAGCAGATTTTCTAGTGAATGCGGATGAATCACAATATACAAAAGAAGCTATTCTAGAATTCAAAAAAAATGTATTCCAAACAAGTTGTGGAATACATATTCTAGATTCTTTGTATCAACTTTAGAGCTTTCTAACAAGATCCATCATTGGAACAGTGATTATATCTGGTAGTATATGTGTAACAACACGTTCCAATGCACTAACTGGATCTGGTGTAGAAATCCATTTGTTTTTGAGGGAATCTTGTAATGATTTTTGAACGATCTTTTTACTCGTTGTAGAAAAAGGTCGTTTTTTAAAACTTTGGTTTTGATACTCTTTGGCAATAGAAATAAATTGTGTATCTTTTACCCAATAAGGACATACTGTAGTGACTTTGATTCCTTTTAGTTTTAACTCGTAATGTAATGCTTTTGCGTAAGATTGTACGAATGCTTTAGAAGCAGCGTATAAGGCGAATCCAGGCATTGGTTGAAAACCAGCGATACTTGCGATTTGTATGATACGACTATCTTTCAACATGAATGGTAAAGAACATTGTGTGAGTAAGACTAGAGATTTGCAGTTGAGATCAATCATCTTTTGAGAATCCTGTAGGCTGATTTCATCACATCGGGCAATTTTTCCCATTCCTGCAGCGTTGATCAATATTTGAATATTTGGTTTTTCTTCATCTAGTTTATGGATGTAAGTATGGATATCGTTGATATTCGTTAAATCTAATGGAACAGGTGTGATTCTAGAATCTTTTTCTGCAAGTTCATCTAATATTTCTTTTCTTCTAGCGATGATCCAATATTCATCAATAGAAGTATCAAGTAAC
>CAVKTV010000175.1:0-3462 GCA_963659075.1 Lachnospiraceae bacterium
GTTTCAGAATAATCATTGAGGTGGATTGAATCGGGTGTTCAAAAGTGCTATATTATTACAGTATATGCAAAAATAGGGGAGGACTGCCATTTTTATGGAAAAGACATTTGATAAAATTGTTACACATGCCAAAACGACAGGCTTTGTATTTCAAGGTTCTGAAATCTATGGTGGATTAAGTAATACTTGGGATTTTGGCCCATATGGAGTAGCTTTAAAAGATAATATCAAGCGTGCATGGCAAAAGAAATTCATTCAAGAAGATCCTAATAATGTAGAGATTCAAGCAGCTATTTTAATGAATCCAAAAGTTTGGGAAGCAAGTGGACATTTAAAGGGTTTCTCAGATCCTTTAATGGATTGTAAACAATGTAAGACAAGACACAGAGCTGACCAATTAATTGAAAACTGGAGTGAAGGAAAAGTTAGTTGTGAAGGCTGGTCAAATGAAAAGATGGAATCCTTCATTAAAGAAAATAATATTTCATGTCCTGATTGTGGTGGTCATGACTTTACTGGTATCCGTCAATTTAACTTGATGTTTAAAACATTCCAAGGAACATTGGATGACGCAAAAAGTACGATTTATTTAAGACCAGAAACAGCACAAGGTATGTTTGTTCAATTTAAGAATGTACAACGTGCTTATCGTAAGAAGCTTCCATTTGGTATTGGACAAATTGGTAAATCATTTAGAAATGAAATTACACCTGGTAACTTTATTTTCAGAACAAGAGAATTTGAACAAATGGAAATGGAATTCTTCTGTGAACCAGGAACAGATATGAAAGAAGATGGATCAGGATGGTTCCAATATTGGAGACAATTCTGTATGGATTGGATTCTTTCATTAGGTGGAAATAAAGAAAACCTAAGATTTAGAGATCATGAAAAAGAAGAATTATCTTTCTATTCTAAAGGAACAACAGATATTGAATATAAGTTCCCATGGGGATGGGGAGAATTGTGGGGAATCGCAGATCGTACAGATTACGATTTAACACAACATCAAAATACTTCTGGTAAAGATCTAACATATCTTGATCCTACAACAAATGAAAAGTATTTACCTTATGTCGTAGAACCGGCAGTTGGTGTAGAACGTCTATTCTTTATGTTCTTTACAGATGCATATGATGAAGAACAATTAGAGAATGGCGATACAAGAATCGTTATGCATTTTCATCCAGTACTTGCACCAATCAAAGCTGCAGTTCTTCCATTAAAGAAGAAAGCTCATTCTGAAAAAGCACAAGAAATCTATAAGACATTATCTTATGATTTTACAGTTTCTTATGATGATGCAGGTTCTATTGGTAAGAGATATAGAAGAATGGATGAAATTGGTACACCTTATTGTATTACAGTAGATGATCAAACATTGGAAGATGGCACAGTAACAATTCGTTATCGTGATTCTATGGAACAAGAAAGATTATCTGTAGAAGACGTTAGAACAAAAGTTCTAACAGATATTCGTTTCTAAAAGAAAGGACTTTGATGGCTAGAATTGAACAAGAAGAAATTGATGCATTAAGAAATCAAGCTGATATTGTGAATGTCATTTCACACTATATCAAGGTTGAACGTTATGGAAAAAGCTATAAGGCAATTTGTCCGTTTCATAATGATCATGATCCTTCTTTGTTGATTACGCCTGAAAAGAAAATTTATAAATGCTTTGTATGTGGAAATGGTGGAAATGTATTCACATTTGTACAAAATTATGACAAAGTTTCGTTTGTAGAAGCAGTTGGTAAAGTTGCTGAACTCACAGGGTTTCATTTATCTACAAGTCCTACACAAGCAGCAGTCACAAAAGACCCACATAAAGAAAAGTATTATCAAGTATTAAATGAAACGATTGCGTATACGATGTATCAATTAGATACGGATGACTCTATTCACGCAAAACAATATTTAGAAGAAAGAGGATTAGATAACAATATACGTAAAGTATTCCAAATTGGTTATGACCCTTCTAAAGATGCATTAACACATTTTTTGTTAGCTAAAGGCTATGAAGAAAAAGATTTAGTTGGTGTGAATGTATCACGTGTGAATGAAAATGGAATCCAAGATGTATTTCGTGAAAGAATTACATTTCCAATTCATGATATGAATGGAAATCCAATAGGATTTTCCGCAAGATCTATGAATCCAGAGAATCCTAGTAAATATATCAATACAAATGAAACAGATGTATTTATTAAAGGAGATATCGTATACAACCTTCATCGTGCAAAACAAGAAGCACGAAGACAAAAAGAAATATTCCTTTGTGAAGGCGTTACAGATGTTATCGCATTCTACAAAGCTGATATTCAAAATGCAGTATGTACATTAGGTACTGCATGTACCCAAAGACAACTCTCTTTATTAAAGAAGTGTGCTCCAAAAATCGTATTTTGTTATGATGGAGATAATGCAGGGCAACGTGCAACATATAAAGCCGCAAAACTTGCGCAATCATTAGGAATTGATGTCGCAATCGTTCAAAACAAAACAGGAAAAGACCCTGATGAAATCATCAGAAGTGCAGGAAAAGAAGGCTTACAAAATTTAGTTCAAAATCAAATTACTTGGATGGAATTTGTATTAGAGTATTATGCATCTAATACGAATCTACAAAGCTATATGGATAAAAAAGAAATGATTCAAAAGCTACAAGAAGAATATGATTTATTGACAGATGAACTAGATCGAAAAGTATTTATTGAAAGGTTATCTGAAATTACAAAATTACCAATTCCTTACGCTAATGAACAACGTAAGGTCATACCTTCAGAGCCAATCAGAAAATTAGTTGTACCTGATGGAACAAAAAAAGCACAAGAAATGATTTTATCGATGATGATGAAATCATATAAAGCCAGTGAAAAGTTTGAAGAAGAATTAGGTTATCTCATAGGTGAAGACTATAACAGTCTATCTATGATGATTATCGATCAATATCATCAATTTGGAAAAATAGATGTTGGACAATTGATTGATTTGTCTAATCGGCAAGAAACACGAGATTTGATTACGAAAATCGTATCAAATGAAGAATATGATTTGGAATATGACGCTGAAAAGATGCAGGGAGCAATGCGTAAGATCAAGATTGAAGTACTTTCCAGTACAGCGAGTCAATATAAACAACAAATACAAAACGCAATGAATCCAGAAAGCTTGACACTTCTTATCAGCAAATATAACGAGTGTCTACAAGAACAGAGGAGATTAATGAATGAAGAAAACCAGCAAAGTAACGGAAGTCAATGAAGAAAAGAAGTCAACAACGAAGAAGACCTCTGTAAAAAAGACTACGAAAGCAGAAGAAAAAACAACTGCGAAAAAAGCTGCAGCTAAGAAAACAACAAAAAAAGAAACAGAAAAAAAAGAAACTGTAAAGAAAGAAGTAGTTGCTAAAAAGACAACAAAGAAGACAAAAGAAGAACCAAAGACAACAACAAAATC
>CAVKTV010000176.1:0-3451 GCA_963659075.1 Lachnospiraceae bacterium
TAATTCTACCTTCATATCAGCACCAAAGATACCTTCTTCTACACAAAAACCAAGATTTCTTAAACATTCATTAAAATATAAGTATAAAGGTTCAGCTATCGTTGGATTTCCAGCTAGTGAAAATGAAGGACGATTTCCTTTATGACAATCTGCATATAACGTAAATTGTGAAATAGATAAGATAGAACCATTTACTTGTGTTAAGTTTAAATTCATCTTATCTTCTTCATCCGTAAAGATTCTTAGTTTTGACACTTTCATTGCCATCTTTTCAACAATGTCTTTTGTATCTTCATTTTTCAAACCAACAAGGATCATGTATCCTTTATTAATTTTTCCATGTACATTTCCATCAATGGTGACAGAAGCATTTTTTACTCTTTGAATTACTAATTTCATAGGAAGAATTTTATAACAAAATCAGTACTTTTTCAGTCCTATTTGTGATAGAAAAGTGAAAAATAGCATGTGTAACCGCTTTCATTTTGGGATGATGATGTGAAATCAATCCAAAATTTGATACTTTCTTAAGAATTTGTTAACATTTTTATATGCAAAAAAATACAAAAATGAAGAAAACGTTTAGATTCATCTTGCCTATATTAGCGGCGGGAGCTATTGTAGCAGCTTCTGTGAACCCTGATGTAAAGGCTGATGATCCAGTAAAAGGAAGTCTTCCTGTTTACGATATAGAAGTTGGCGATACAAATGTTGCATCTACATTAAAAGCAGATGTTATTCAAGATCGTTGTGAGATTGATGAAAATCTTGATATTAACAATATCAATGTTGATTTATCTAGTATTGATATTACAGGATTAAACATTAATCAAGCAGGTATCCAAAGAGCCACTCTTAAAGTTAATCTTGTTGATGCGAATAACACAACAGATTCTGTAGGATATTCCTTTACACAAGAAGTAGTTGTTAATATGAAAGTAGCTTCCGCCCCACAGTTGAAACTAAAGGCACAAGAAGTAACAGTCAATAACGGTGATACTTTTGTAGCAGAAAGTTATATCTCTTATGTAAATGATGCACAAAGTAATCCTAAACCAGTATTAAAAGTTGATACACATAACTTGGATATGAATGTAGATGGTCAATATGTTGTAAGTTATACAGCAGTTGATCAAAAGGGAAATACAACAGAACAAGATTTGATTGTTAATGTTCAAACTCCTGCAGAAGTATTACAAGCGCAAGCTGAAGCTGAAGCTGAAGCGCAAGCACAAGCTGAGGCTGAGGCTCAAGCACAAGCTGAAGCTGAAGCACAGGCGCAAGCCGAATTAGTTGCAAGTCTAGGAGCAAGTGGTGAAAACACAAATACTTCTAACTTAGGTTATTCCGCTGGTGGATCAAATCCTTATGGCGGAGGTTGGTCAAATTGTACATATGGTGCATGGCAAGCTTTATATAACGCAAGAGGTATCGCATTACCTAACTTAGGAAATGCTTCTGAATGGTATTCAAATGCAGCTGCTGCTGGTTATTCTGTAAGTGGTACACCTACAGTAGGTGGTATCGCAGTTTATAACGGTCACGTTGCTTATGTAGATGGTGTCGATGGTGATATGGTTCATATCGTCGAAGGTGGTTTCTCTGGTCACTACAATGAACGTTGGGTTTCATCTAGTGGTACAGGAACAAAATCAACAATTGGTTATATCAATGTATGATGAAAGAACGGTTAATCCGTTCTTTTTTGTTAAGTAAATGCATCAGTGCAGCCATTTAGGTGACCTCCTGTAAGTTGAATTCCAATCGTTTCGTAGCATAACTTTTAATTCAGGAGGATTTTTAGTGCCCAAAAGAAAACGAAGAAGTTTTTCACTTCTTCGTTTTCTTTAATATAAACAAAATGATAAACAGTACTAATACAACAATACTTATAATATTAATAATTGTTCCAAACATAATCACTCAATCGCTCTATAAGCTGTCCACTTTCCATTCTTATATCTTATCGCAAAGAATACGATACGTACGAGCCAGTCAATATACATCGCAATACGTGTACCCACAACACCATATCCCATCACTGTACCTAATACATACGCGCCAACAACTCTAGCCGCAAACATAGAAGCAACACCAACATACATTGTATATTTTGCATCTCCTGCAGCTCTTAAACAAGTTGGTAATACAAATGCAGGTGCATGGAATAAAGCAACAGCTAAACATTCCATTCCTAATATCGTTTCCGCAATCGCTAATGTTTCACCTTTTAATGTATATAGTGATAATGCATATGGAGAAACAACATATAGAATAATATTATTTACAACTGCCATGACAGCAGATAAGATCAACATCTTTCGAATGTAATACTTCGCTTGATCATAATCATTTGCGCCAACACATTGTCCAACTACCGTAACAACTGCCAACTGCATCGCCATTTCTGTTGTATAGCACAATACACATAAGGAATTCGTAACACCATTGGCCGCAATCTGCATCGTTCCATACGTCGCAACAAATGTTGAAACAATCACTTTACCTAATTGGAACAAACCATTTTCAACGCCATTTGGAATCGCAATGGATAAAATACGTGATACGATTTCTTTTTTCCAAGTTAGAATATCTTTCCAAACAACACTGATTGGCGCTTCTTTATCAAAACACAATACTAACATAACAATTGCCGCAACGACTCTACTCGCAAATGTTGGCCAAGCAACACCTGCAGCACCCATATGTAATAAATATACACAAATGAAATTTCCTACTACGTTGATGATATTCATCAAGATAGAAACTCTCATCGTTGTATTTGTTCGGTTCATACTACGATATAAAGCAGCTGAACTGTTATATACCCCAAGAAATGGAAATGATAAGGCAGTAATCCAGAAATAAACTTTCGCACTATTCATTACATCAGCTTCTACACTACCATATAAGAAATTTAAGATTGCACTGTGAAACGCAACACATAGAATTCCAAAAAAGAGAGAAATAATAAAGCTAATCATAATCAATTGAGAAGCAGATAACTTTGTATTTTCTTCATCTTGATTCCCTAAATACTGCGTAACAATAACTGATCCACCACCAGCAATCGCTGTTAATATCGCAATGATCAAGTTATTTACATCATTTACGATGGAAACCCCAGAAATCGCAGCTTCACCTGCCGCAGATACCATAATCGTATCTGCCATACCAACTAACATAACTAGTAACTGTTCTACTAGTAAAGGAAGAATCAATCTTCTTAACTGTGCATTTGTAAACATTCTATTTTTCATGGGATTATTTTATTCCTGAATATGTAAAATGTGAAGAAAAAAGCTTTACAAACAATTTACGATTTTAATACAAAACGCTTTCATTCAAAAAGCATGGACCGAAATCCATGCCATCTTTACTTTCTAGAAATCCTTAATAGTCTTAATGAATTCAATACACATAGCATCGCAACACCTGTATCCGCAAAGAT
>CAVKTV010000177.1:0-3248 GCA_963659075.1 Lachnospiraceae bacterium
TATTTGGATTATCTAATATCACTGAAAACATAAAACTGTCACTAAACGTTAATTTTTCAAAATCTTTACACATATGAATATTACCTTCCTCAATATACTATTCACATGTTTTTTGAATTATCCTCAAAATTTATACATTTTTACTTTTTTTATTTTGCTTTTTCTTCTTTTTTAGAACTTCTTCCACTTCCTCAGTAGGATATTGAATATCATAGGCAAGCCACAATGCTTCCCCTTTCAATAATTTCTTAACTTGGCTTAAATCTGCAGTCGCAAAATCCGGTCTTTCTTCTACAATAGATTTTGCCTTATCTGGATTTGATGCAAAACCAACTGTAAATACACCAGCATCTTTTCCTGTCATGATTTCTGCAGAACTATCAGATACATAAACACAATGTTTTGCGTCCAATAACTTCAGTGCTGTTAATAAACCATCCGTTTCAACTTCCCTACTTCTTTTTCCACCAATGATTACATCAAAATATTGAATCATATGTGCGTGTTCCAACAATTCTACAATCGATGCTCTTTCACGTGTAGAAACGGTAGCCACCTTATAATCATGTCTTTTCAACCATTTCAATAAGTCTTTGATTCCATGCATTGGTTGAATCAAATCACTCAAATGATTTCTTTGCCATGAATTATATTCATTTACCATTTTTTTTGTATCTTCTTCAGGAAAACAATATTCCATAACAGAATATACTGAATCATCTAACGCTGCTAATTCAATTTCTTTTGTGAATAAGTCATTCTTATGATGGCGATCAAACAATTCTCGATACGTCGCAATAATTGCTGGTTCTGTATCTAAAACAGTTCCATCAAATGACAATACAATGACAGGCTTTTCTTCCTGTTCTACTTCTTTTTTATTATCTTTATCCTTTTTCATAAAACACCTCGTGTTCTTTAAGATAATTCTATCGCATTACATCTTAATGTTCAAAGAAATTCACAATACCAAACGCTAATAAATTCCAAACACTCTCATAAGATTTCAATGTATCTGGCAATTCTTTACGAATGATTCTTTTCGCAAATATTGCTGAAGTATCCATAATATATGTCCAAATATGATCCATTGTCATTCCTTCAGGTAATGGAATATGTTCAAACACAGGTCCAATCGCATTCAAGAAATCTGTAAATTGTACTGCTTCTCCCTGTTTTTCTTTTTCAATATATGTATGAATATGATTAGAATCACGATAACTTTGATAATAGATTGTTTTATATCCGTTCTTCACTAAAAAAGAGAAATAAGCAATCCACATATCATGAATTTGCGACATCGCTTCACTTGGATTTGTTATGTTCAATATAGGTGTATGTTGATACAACTGTGCTACTTCACCAGCGACAAGGTTATAACATTCAAACAATAAATTCTCTTTTGTAGAAAAATCTCTATAAACGAGTGCTTCATTTACACCCGCCTTTTTCGCTGCTTGCAGTACCGCAAAAGTCTCTAGTCCTTTTTCAGCTACGATTCTCATTGTTGCGTCCATTACTCTTTGTTTACGTTCATTTGCGTCCATATATCACACATCCTTTATGAGTTACTATTTTACCAAGGAATTTCATTGTTGATAAGGATTATGTGTTAATCCAAAAGTTTTACGTTTGATATCATCTAATTTCCAAATACATCTTAAGAATGTACCAGTCATCATATATTCACGAATATCATTCACCAAAACCAAATCAGGTATAAATTCATCTGGTATATATTTTTTGATTTCTTCTCGTATTTGATTTGCATCTTTCATTTTATTAGCGTAGACAAAAATTGCTTCAGGTCCTAATGAGCTAATTAAAGAAATCAAAGATTTCGCTACAAGTTCTGCAGTTCCTTCTTCTGTTTCAATCAAAAATTCTGGATTCTTTGAAAAATTAATGATTCTTTCCACATATCCAACTTCACCAGCTACGTTTTGTCTGCCACGTATCAAATGTCCATTTACGACAATACCGCATCCCGCTCTATAACCATCATTTGGTAAGAAATATAAAACAACAGATTTATAGCGATCTTCTAACCAATAGATTCCTGTAACAATCATATTCGCATCATTAAATGGGAATACATCTCTATGATATTTTTCTTTTAAGACTTCTTCAACATTTATTCGATGAATTGGATGATCTTCTAAATAAACAACACCATGTTCAATAGAACCAGGTAAACTCAACCCAATCGTTTCGATTTCAGGATATTTTTCAATTAACGGATCAATAATATCTTCTAGATCTTCTAATTTCACTCTACCCGCATTACATTCTCCACTACATTCAATCATTCCACTTTTGTAGTATCGATAAATGATATGGCCATCCGTACCTTCTCCACCATTCACATAACCAATTGTTAATATCTTTTTATTTGTTTCAAAAAATGCTTGTGTACGAATTGCCTTAGGTGTTTGATTTGATTCTATTTCTTGTAATTCTCCTTTGATGAGTTCAATCAAAGAACCAGTATCATATTTTCCAAATGTTTGTGCAGGAATATTTCGCACTGCTGTATTGCGAAACATTTCTTGTACTTTTTTTCGTGCATAATGAACTTGTGGTGCTAATAAAATTAAATCTTCACCCTTTCCTTCTTCCGCAATCTTATTGAAAGAAACTGCTCTAAAAGAATAATTCAGTGATAATGTTTCAACAGCTTTATTTAATAGTTCAGCGTAATAAGAAGTCGTCAATCCACTCGTACATGTTAATAAGATCTTCACTACATGTTTATCTTTTAGATTACGCATTGCTTCTTCCATTTCAACATAAAGATCTTGTGCTCTTTTTAAATCTGTTAATTGAAAATGCAAAAAGAATTCTGTCTTTTCTTCACGAATCAAATCAATACGAAGTTCAATGACATCTTCATCATAAAAATTAACACGTCCTAATCCATACTTAGATTCAATTTCTAGATTTCCTTCTTCATTTTCGGTTACTGGAAAAGATTCTGTACCTCTTTGAATGATCCACTTTCTATACCTTTCCACAATTGTTGATGGTTCCATAATATTCTCCCTAGCTATACATATTTTAACACTTCTATTACAGACAAACTTTCTTTTATGACAAAATGGAACAATGTTTCAAAAAAGTGCATGTTAAATAACATACACTCTTTGCATCACTCTTCTTTGATTCCCGTATCTTTGAATTCTTGATTTTGTTTTCCCGTCTTTAGAGTATAGCACCATATTTTTTAGAGGATAATTTTATAGAAAAAG
>CAVKTV010000178.1:0-3248 GCA_963659075.1 Lachnospiraceae bacterium
ATTTACATCTAGTTCTAAACGACGTTTCTTGTTGTGAAGTTCTAGAGAAACAAGTACTGTAGCTTTTGTGGTATCTTCATCATATTCGAAAGTAAATTCATGTTCTTCTTCATCTAATACAAAGCCTACGTTTGTTTCTAATTCTTTAACGTAATATTCACCAACAGGAAGATCCAACTGTTCTACATTTTTACCATCTTTATCAATGGTTAATGTACCAACTAATCCATCAGCTGGAATAATGACTTGATCATCTACCGTAATATCATTTTTAGAATAAACACCGAAGACAACATCTTTATACGCATCCTTATCTTCATCTTCAAAAGTCTTTGTGATATCAAGCTCTAGCTTTTGTCTTTCATTGACATAAGCTTGTTTGATTTCAACAACATCAATCATTTGGCCAGCATATTCAATATCAAAATCATACGTATTTTCATCGAGTACATAGCCTGTTTGTGTTGCGATTTCTTTAATAGAATATTTACCTAGCTGTAATAATGAAGAAGTTGTAACACCATCACCTGTAGTAAATGTATCTACAACGTCACCTTTGTTAAACCATACCGTGCCTTCTGGAGTAACAATATCTTCACGAGCTGTAATTTCATACGTAACACCAGATAAATATTTCTCTTCATAAACCGGTGTATAAAGTGTGCCATAATCGGATTCTGTTTCTTTTACACCACTTAACATTTCGCCATACTTCTCAACATAGACCTGTCCTTTTTGAGTCGTATTATCAAAGTTCATAAAGATCTCGGTACTTGATCCATCGACATTGACTGGGATTTCAGTATCTTTTAATACATAGCCTTCAGGTGCTTTGATTTCGACAATCTTATATTCACCATACTTCAATGGACTTGGTAAATGCACAGATCCATTTTCGTCTGTAACAAATGTATCCGTTTCATATTTTGTAGGATAGGTAACAGTTTGCGAAACATAATTGCCATCACTATCTTTTAATTTGAATTCAACGCCACTAGCAGGAATTCTTTTTCCCGTTTCTGCATCTGTTTTATAAATAGTTAATTCAGCTTCAACTTCATTGTTATAGATGTTATAGAAATAAGTTTTGTTGTTTTGATCAATCTTCATTTCAAAAGGTTTCAATGTTTCATAACCTTCTTTTTCTCTTTCCTTAATGATGTAAGTTCCATAAGGAAGATAATCACTAATAGCTCTGCCATCCTCATCGGTAGTTAAAGTAGCAACTGTCTTATTGCTTGATTTAAGGATGATATCAAATACGAAATTCTTGCCGGGTTTATCTACATGTGAACCATCATTATTACTATCGATTGTTTTAGCTATTTCAATTCTTCCTTTAATAACTTGATCTTTGATTGTTGTGCTAAAAGTAGAAGGCGTATTTTCACCTGAATATTTAAGCTCAACACTATTACAAGTACTATTGTTTAAATAACCTTCTGGTGCAGCAATTTCACATACATTTAATGTTGTGCCAACAGGATATTTCTTAGATTTTGCTTTTGAACCATTTGTAGTGATAGTTTCTAGGGTATTTCCACTTGCATCTTTGATGGCAAATGTAGCTCCATTAAATGTTGCATCACCTTGTGTGGAAGTTCCAGTTTCTGCATCTTGTTTTTCAACCTCAATATCTGCATATAACAATTCAAAATTTAATTTGAAATTAGGAGAAGGATCTCTTCTGCTTGCTAGATAAATAACTCTTTGGTATCCAGCAGAACCGTAGATAATATTTACATCTCTTGCACCAAAGTTTCTTGAGAAAGTGATTGTCTTATCATAGTTTTCTGAAGTGATGGATACAGTTAAATTATTTCCGTTTACAGTAGCATTAACGCCATTTCCACTTGTAATTGAATAATTGCTTAATGTTCCTTTTGAATCTGTTAAAGTAACTGGAGTATTTAATCCCATTTTGATTGTCTGATTATTAAATGAAGGTCTTCCTTGAGGAGTACTTCTTAAACTATTGATTTCATTAACTTCGTTTGAAATATCATAAGTTGTAGATCCATCCATATAGTATGGTTGATACCAATTACCTGTAACAACTTGCCAAATCATAATTTGAGTAGCTACATAATAATTTTCACTTTCATGTCCTAGATATGAATAACCATAATAATTGATTTCCCAAATAGCTTGTCTTTGCGTTTCGCTTAATTCGTCCCACTTAGCAGTATCTTCAGTATATTCATTTCCGCTAATGAATAATTCCATTGGTTCAATACAAAATACCGTTTTATCGCCAACATGAAGTTGCGTTACATAATCGTATCCAAATTGATTATCGATATAAATCATTGCATATCGACTGCCTTGTGAAGTGGTATCTGTAAGCATGATGTCATTTTCGTTGATGATTTGTTCAGGGAATACATCTTCCACTTGTCCAAGTTCTGTAATTGTATCTAAATCATTCTCTGTGTTTGTTTCTTCTGCATTAATCGTCATTGTATTCATAAATGAATTTAATATCACCAATGCAGATAGAAAAAACTTGCTGCCTTTCTTTAATATATTTTTCATCTTCATTTTCCTTTCGTTTTATCTTGCTGCAATAAAAAAAAGCGAGAATTTTTCCTCGCTAAAATAATGTATTTCATTTAGATTAAGTTTTTTGATATCAAGTGATAAATATCTTTATGATAATAAGATAATATTTGTTCATTTCCATATTCTATTTTATTAAATGTTTTGTCATTTTTTTCTTTAGATAGTATTAAGTCAATTTGATTAGTACTCATATTAAGCATATTACCTTTAAGAAGTGTTTTGGGTCTTGAATAAATTCCTTCAGAAAAACCAATTGTTATTTTATTGTCCGATGTAGCAATTACACAACTGACTTTATTTTTACGAAACCCTTCTTCGATATATAGATCTTGTGCAAAAAAATTATTTATGTTTTCTAAAGCTGATATCTTTCTTCTAACAGAACCTTTTACACTTTTTTCACTTTGATTCTTTTTTGAAAAATCAAAATCATTTTCAGTAAGAGTATCATTAAAACATTTTTCAAAAAATTCAGAAGGAGTTAGAGTTGTATGAACGCCTACTAAATGCAAGTAGTTATCCTTGTTTGCAACTAAAATATAGTATTTCCGATTCGTAAAACATTTTGAGCAAATTAGGTATTGTCGATCAATAAAGATTTTTTTGTATATTTTTGATTGATCAATTATTGACGTTAACTTCTAACAGAATTTATACATCTAAAAATGAAAAGTCTAAAATATGCG
>CAVKTV010000179.1:0-3239 GCA_963659075.1 Lachnospiraceae bacterium
AAATAGCACCCTTCCATCTAGTACCAAAAATACTAGTAGAGCTACAATCAATAGAATTGTAGTGATAAGTGAAATAATTCTGTTTTTCTTTTCTTTTTGAATATATAAGTTAGTTATTCCAATCACAACAAAACAAAAGATTGCAGATAATAAATGATTTGGAAATTTCGTAAATGCTTGATAACCATAATACATTCCAAGTAACACTTCTAAAGTATTTCCAATTCCAAGTACTACTGAGCCAATAACGTTTTGTTTTTTTACATAATACGCAATCAAACCACCAGGCAATGTAAATAAAGTACGAACAAACCAAATATTAAAATAATAATAGTATGCAAGTTCCCAAGTAATATGTCCTAACAATGCTTCCACAACAAAAATAACTGGTTGACTAACCAAAAAGAATACAAAGCATTTCAAAGCAGCTTCAAAACTCTTTTTACAATTCACAACAATGATTAACGCAAAAAAGATCCACCATTCATGTGAAATTCCTATATCCTGAAAAGATGTACCTTCTAAAGCAGGAACACTCATAATACATCCAACATAAATTCCTACTAGTAAGCCAAATAAAATGACATTTATCCAACTCATTTTTAAGTTTCCAAACATTTTTTTCATAGTATCTCCTGTAAATTGTTCTCTATATAGTGCCTTAAAACACTAAACTGCTTCTAGTTTATCATAATTGTCATTGTCAACTACCCACGGTCCAAGGACCAGTGGGCTTGTAACTAGCTCATCCAGTACGAGCGTAATTTGCTATGCAAATTCTCCTGGACTCTAATAGCAGGGATGCTACCCTCTATGCCGTTACATCGTCGGGTGGTTGACATCACCCGTTTGATAGCGTTCCGGTTATACCGAAACCTTAGCTTAGTGTTTTAAAAGATGGTGATTGTTCGCCAGTCACCCAAAGCGTACCAAGCAAATAGATGTTCATAGCACCTACTCTGTCATCGTTGCTTGTAAATCCACAATGATCACAAACGTATAGATGCTTATCGTGGTTTCTATTGTCTTTTAAAATTGTTCCACAATGAGGGCATCTTTGCGATGTATAATGTGGATCAACCTTAATGACATGGCAACTATTTTCTTTTGCTTTGTAAGTTAGCTTTGTTTCCAAATCATAAAAAGACCAATTACGTAAATCGTGTGTTTGCTTTTTACCGTGTTGGTTCTTTTCTTCAAATGAGACACCTTCCAAGTCTTCAAGTACAAATAACGTACCTTTTCCGTATTTATTGATGAGTGCCTTACTGATACGATGGTTTACATCGTTCATCCAACGGTTCTCTCGTCCTGAAATACGTTTTAATGCACGTTTTGCAGATCTTGTACCTTTTGCTTGTAGTTCTGCTCTTACTTTGTCAAAGGAGTCACGCTTCTTTCTTATTTCTTTGCCACGTACAAAAGAAGTCTTTTGAGAATCATCATATGTCGTTGTAATAAAACGTAGTCCTCTATCAACGCCAACAACATGTCTAACATCTTCTCTAGAGAATTCTTCTACTTCTTTTGTAACAGAAATATGTAGATACCAATTAGATTTTAACCATACAAGTTTAGCTGTCCCAAATTTCCAACCATCATTAAAAAACTTGTTCATATACGCAGGTACATCAAAAGGAACTTTCACGCGATTTCCTAGAGTGTTGATAGATAGCACTTTACCTTCTTCCACAAAGCTATAATCTCTATTTCTAACTAAATCGGCCTGTGGTCTAGAAAAATAGATTGGCTTTTGTAGCCAGAACATATCTCTCTTATATGAGTAATACTTCTTTTTGCCATCTTCAATCACTGAGAATTTATATGGTGATTTCTTTAGCTGAGTATCAACTGTTTGATATCTAGCAGTAACTGTCTTAATTGCAGATTGTGCTAGTTGTGATTTCAATCCAAATGTAGAACGTAATGTTTTATAAAGCACTTTGCTTAAAGCATTAGAATTGATGTTCATACCATGACTGAAAATATATTCAGAGATGTAATTACAAGCTTGAGCGTACTGATATGTCATATCAAAAAAAGCTAAATCCACATCATCAGAAATACCATTTAGTTTAATTTTCATCACTTCAGCAATCTGCATATTATATACTCCTTTCACTACAAATATTATACTTGAAACAAAACTAATAGAGAGCCTGTTTATGTAGAAATCAGACAGATATTATCATCGCAACAGAAGAAAGTATTGTTTAAAGGTTCATCTTGTACTTGTAACAAAATACAGAAAACCGTTGTTACAAGGAAACTTAGATTTAGTCACCAAAGAAGCCTTTAAGAATATCGCCAAAAATCATGATTGGAACATCTTGGCAATGAAAACAGATGTCGACCATATCCATGTACTTTTAGAATGTGATACAACAGAACGTGTTTGTGATATCGTAAAAGAGCTTAAACAAAAATCTACATATTTTTTATGGGAGAAATTCCAACAGATTCTAAAGTACGAATATTGGAAGAAAAGAATATTCTGGTCTGATGGTTATTTTGCCTGTAGTATTGGCAAGGTATCAGAAAGCACGATACAGCATTATATTGAGAACCAAGGATAGAGTATCGGCGTTTCCTCCCACAGTCTAAAGACCGTGGGTTTCCACGCCGTAAACTTTATGAAACCAATGTAGATATCAAATCTAGAATACTATCCTTTAATATCTTCAATCTAGGAAAACAATTAAAAGCAATGGGATTACTAGTAATAACAGATGCAATCATTAATAGAGTCAATGAAAACTGGAGAAAAGGAAAAAGAACACATGTATTTATTGATGAGATTCATGTCATATTTGAAAATGAAGAAAGTGCTACATTCTTCGCTTCAGCTTGGAGACAATTCAGAAAAAGAGATGCATACCCAACTGGTATTACACAGAATGTTAAATACCTTCTTTCATCTCAACAAGGAACATCCATGTTATCAAATTCTGAATTTATTGTTATGTTGAATCAATCCGCCAATAATAGAGAAGATTTAGCGAATCTATTAAACATCTCAGAAGAACAAATGGGATACATTACAAATGCACCTACAGGTTCAGGTCTAATCAAATATGATGGATCTATCGTTCCTTTTGTAAATAAGATGCCTAAAGGAATGTTATATGATTTGAATACAACAAAACCTAGTGATAGATTTAAAAATGATTCCCATATTCATGGTTCCTAGAACAAATCAATTTCAAAATTCAACGGCCTACATTATAATGAATGAAGAA
>CAVKTV010000180.1:0-3214 GCA_963659075.1 Lachnospiraceae bacterium
CTACGATTTCATTTCTGTGCTTGATGATTTCTTCTAATGTCATTTTGTTTTTCCTACTTTCTTTGTTTTCTTTTTCTACTTCTACTGCTTTTTGTAATCTTTGTGTGAAGTTATCTGTTACTTTTCCGTCATTGATAAAATCAAATAACGCATTTAATTTTGAATCTTCACTACGTGTTGTTGTGTTTAATAAAATTATATGGAAATTAGAACCTACTTTCAATTCACTTGACCCTTGTAATTTTGGTTCTATCACATATCTTGGCTGGTCTAAATGAAAGTGATCAAATGTACAAATATAGATAATATAAACGGGTTGTAGTTGATCATAACTTTGACCACTAACTTCTTCAATTGTATCTATTTTGTGACCAATACATGTTTCGATAAATTCTTTAGATAAAGAAAGATTGTTTTTATTTCCGAATACACTTGAAAACAACCAATCATCATTCAGTTTTAGATTCTTTATTTTTTTGTTCATAAGAAAATCTCCTCCACTATTCTTATTCACAAAAAATTTTTAAAATCCTCAAAAATTGAAATAAAAAACCCAATTAAATTGGGTTACTCGATTGCGTCTAGATGTACATTTCTTACATTCTGTAATTTCTTTAATGTAGTTACCATTTCTTGTACTTCACATCCCATTTCAGAAATATCAACAGATAGAAGTACATTTGCCTTGCCAGCAATTGGGATTGCTTGGGAAATTGTAAGAATGGAAGTATTTAGATCAGTAAGTGTTTTTAATACGGAAGATAAAGCGCCACTTTCATTTTTTAGGATTAAAGATAGTACTGCTTTTCTTTCAATCGTATCTTCTGCACTTTCATATACATAATCTTTGTATTTATAGAACGTATTTCTTGAAATGCCTGCTAGTTGTACGGCTTCTGTAATTGTAGAAGCTTCATGGTTTACTAATAGGTTTCTTGCGTAAATAACTTTATCTAAATAATCGGGAAGAATCTTTCTCGATACAATTAAAAAATCTTTTTTCATGATATTACAACCCCTTTTTCCGCAATATCTAATTCTTTGATTTGCCAATGATGTTTGAACGATTGAATCTTTTCTTTTTGTTCTGTATTTAATTGTTGTTTTGAAATCAGAATGCATGTAGATCCTGATCCACTAATTAAAAATGCACCTAAATCTTGAAGATATGATTTGATTGAATCAAATTCATGAATGAGTTCTTTTCGATATGGTTCATGAATGAAATCTTCGGAAACGATTTTTAATAATGAAAGGTCTCCATTTCTGAGTGCTTCTAATAGAAGTGCTGCGTGAGAAGTGTTTTTTGTGACAATACTTCTTGGATAAGATGCAGGGAGGATAGAACGTGCTTTCTGTGTAGAAACTTCAAAATCAGGAATGAAAATTGTATATTTCCAACTAGAATCTAATGGAATAGATTGTGTTAAAAATTTATCGTTTGCACTTAAAGATGCTGTGAAACCACCATAGATACATGGTGCTACATTATCAGGATGACCTTCTAGTTCAGAAGCGAGTTGAAAAATTTGATCTTTTGATAATGCATTATCATGCAAAGTACTTGCGGCATATAAACCACCAACAATCAAAGATGAACTGGATCCTAAACCTCTTGATACAGGAATCTCTGTATGAAATGTCACATGGATAGAATCATTAACACCAATTGCTTGGCAACCTTTTTGATATGCTTTTAGGAATAAGTTATCTTCATTATTAAAACGCTCTTCAACATTTTCTAAAGTATTTGAAGAAGAAAGTTCCACTTCAAATGTATTGTATAAACTTAAAGCTAAACCAAAACAATCAAATCCTGGTCCAACATTTGCACTGGTGGCAGGTGTTTTAATCGTAATCATTTTGAAATATCCTCCATACGTTTTGCGATGACATGCATGCCATCTTCAATGTTGATGGATCTTGTAAAACGGATTGGCATTTCTTTTAGACAAGATAGATTCTTAGGAATAGGAACATTTGTAACTTCATGTAATCGATTCATTGCTACGAAATCATCTTCTACTTTTTCTTGATTCAATGCTTGTAAAACATCTTTACAGAATTTGTATGGAGAAGCAGTAGATAATACGATAGTTTTAGTTTGATCATTTGTTTCTTTTTTGTATTGAAGATATGCATCTAATCCAACAGAAGTATGAGGATCAATCAATGTATGTTCATTTTGATATAAGTTATGAATTGTTGTGGAACAAGCATCTTCATCTACCCAATAGCCTTTAAAGATAGAGGCTACCTTTTGATGAAGTTCAGCTGGAATCGTATATTCTCCTTTTTCTTTTAATGCCTGCATGATTTCTCTAATAAAAGCGTCATCATTTCCACTCATCATAAATAGTAATCTTTCTAAGTTACTAGAAATCAAAATATCCATGGATGGAGAAATCGTAGGCACAAAATCGCGATGTGTAGAATATGTTCCAGTTCTTAAAAAATCTGTTAATACATTATTAGAATTAGAAGCACAAATAAATTGGTTGACAGGTAAACCTGTTAAATAAGCTAGATAGCCTGCGAGAATATCACCGAAGTTTCCTGTAGGCACAGAAAAATTAACTTTTTCACCACATTTGATTTCATTATTTTTAACAAGTTGAATATAAGAATAATAGTAATAAACGATTTGTGGAACGAGTCTACCAACATTGATAGAATTGGCAGAAGAAATCGTTACATTCTTTAAAACAGATAGTACTTCTTCATTTTGTGTGGCTTCTTTTACCATTCTTTGACAATCATCAAAATTACCTTTTACCGCAATAACTTCAACATTGTTTCCAATACTAGTCTGCATTTGACGCTTTTGAATTGCGGATACACCTACTTCTGGATAGAAAACTGTGATTGCGGTATGATAAACATCCGCAAATCCACTTAATGCGGCTTTTCCCGTATCTCCTGAAGTCGCTGTGAGGATGGAAATGATGTCGTTTCTTTGTTCCATCTTATAAGCAGAAGTTAATAAATGAGGAAGGAGCGTAAGAGCGATATCTTTGAATGCACTCGTTGGTCCGTGCCAAAGTTCCATTAAGTAGCCATCATTGATTTTTGTTAGAGGTACAATATGAGAATCATTGAATTTATCATCATATGCGGCATTTACACATTTTTGGATTTCATCTTTTGAATAATCAGATAAAAACGCATGAATGATCTTTGTTGCCATTTGTTGATAGGATAGATCAAGCATCTC
>CAVKTV010000181.1:0-3202 GCA_963659075.1 Lachnospiraceae bacterium
AGATACAGCTACATATGGCATGGTTTACGCAAAAACAGGTACCGCAGAATGTGCAAATGATCGTATTCATACATATATTGTAGGTTTCACAGAAAATGCATCTTTCTGTATTTCATTAAATAACTCTGATCATAGTTATAATCTATATCCATTAGCACAACAACTAGTAGCACAAATCAATTCAATTTATTTAGATGGATCTATGGTAACACAATGAGAGAATTGAAAACTCAATTCTCTCATTTTTTCTTGATTTGTTGATTTACTTTTCTCACAATATCTTTAATCAATATTTTTCTTTTCCATGAACAAAAGATACCACAAAACAATAGAATTCCAACAAGTACGATAAACACAATACATTTTGTATAACCATAGATTACTGCACTTACAATACTTCCAACAATACAACCTATTAAACTATTTGTATATAAATCATATTGTTTAATTTGTTGTTTTAAAGCATCATCTAAATATTCTTGATAGTTCTTTTTTATAAAATCAATTGCTTGATCATTTTCTATTTCAATCATATAAACTCCTGTTTTGAGTTTACCAAAATCCCACAAGAAAAGGAATCCCTTTTAGAATTCCTTATTTCTTTTTCTTGAGTAAGAAATATGCGATTGCGCCAACGACAACGATTGTTGCGATACCTGCACCTACATATATAAGTGTGTTATTTGTTGTATCTGTAGTTGTAGATGAAGATGTTGTACTAGCTGAAGGTGTTGCTTCAGCACTATTTGTATTGAATGTTGTAGATAAGTTGTATGTACTATCAAATCCAGAACGATCGATATATTCAGTAGATAATGCATTATCTTCATCTGTTGTAAATTCTGTACTATATGTACCTTCTACTGTTATTGTATAGTCACTTGTTCCTTCTACGATTGTTTTATCATTATTTACAATTGTAACTGTTTTACCATCTGCATCTACGATCTTTCCACCTTCTTCTACATTGAGATTTGTTACTGTTGAATCACCTGTAACGACCCACTTAGAATCAGATGAAATATTCATTGTGATATTTGAATCAGCACTTGTAGAACTATTCGCATTTTGTGTAATGCTTGTAGCACCTGTATAAGTTGTTTGTTCTAATAAGTAAATATCTGCGCTAGAAATAGAATCTACTGTAATATTTCCATTGAGTGTTTCAGATAAACCTGTAAATTTGAGAGTTGCACCATTACTACCTGCACTACCCCAACCATTTGAATCATTGCCTTCTACTTGTAATAGATTTACATTATCAGAATCAAAAGATAATAATGTAGAAGATAATACAACATTCTCATCTGTATTTGTTACATAGAACATTGATCCAGAATCAATCGTTGTAGATAAGATAGAATTACTTGCTTCAAATCTAGCTTTTTCTGAAGCAGATGTATCCGCATCACCACTTGTAGATTGATAGATGATGACTCCATTTTTAATAGGATCACTACCAGAAATCGCATTGTTTGTGGAAGATAATTGAGAGTTATAGATGTAGATTTTATTCAATCCTTCCATACCTGCAATCTGAGACCCTGTTGCCGTACCTGTAACGTTATCCACTTCTACATCACCTGTAGAATACAATAATGGAGAACCACTACCTGCTGTTGATAATTCAGAATTTGTGACAGAAACATTTCCACCACCTCTATCTGTTGCGATAGATGCACTATGATCACCTTGTGTTGAAATCGTCATTTCATTCGCAATGATCGTTCCACCATATGTTGCATCTAATCCTCTAGAATTCCCTGCAGTTGTTGAAATTGTATCGTTATTTGCGTAAACAGTACCATTATCTGTAGCGAATATTCCGTTACTTCCTTCGCTTGTTGCGTTCAATGCAGAATTAGAGATTTTCGTTAAAGATTCTGAGCCTACTGTTAAGGCAATGGAATTTAAACCATAGAAATTACAGTTATCACCATTTGTATCATCACCACTCTTTGTGAGAGTATCATTGTTAATAGTTAATGTACCACCATCTTGTGCTAATGCGACATTTTGATCAGACTCTGTTGCTTCTAATGTTTCATCACTAGATGAATTTTCACTACCAGAAGCCGTTAATGTTCCTGAATAAGATCCACTGTAATCAAATGTTTGCGTGTTAGCACCTCCACCACCTTGTGGACCTTGTCCATCTGGAGGAGTTTGTCCTTCTCCATTTTCTCCACTTGGCATATCTGGTGGAGTTTGTCCATCAGAACTTTCTCCATCTGGTTTTTCAGGTGGTGTACCACTATCACTACTTGGTGGTTGGTTATCATTTTCTGCATAGATATTTAATGTATTCATTGACGCAATAGATGTTGTTAATAAAGTCGCTAATAAAGTTGTTGTTATTTTCTTGTTCATATCTTTTCACCTCGCAACAATATAGTAGCTTAATTGCGATGAAAATAAGTGATGGTTATCTGAAGTGTTTCTGAAGGATTAATGTACAATCATAGCTACAATGAAACCTACAATACTACCTACTAATACCTCATTGAATTTATGACCTAGTTTCTCATTTAATTCAGTTGGTATTTGTAATTGACGATTGATTTGATTGATTGCTTTGGCATGTAATCCACATTGATTAAATGCCGACGCATACCCCATCTATAATCTATTGATTTAGGCGGGGTTAGTCGGCGAAAAAGCGTTAATCTAGGTGCCTAATTCACAGAAAAGGAACATCAAATACGGTATAATATTAGTATGAAGATAACACAAAGCTATGGAATCAAATTTAAAGATGGATATGATGCAGTGAAAAGAACAACTGTTATCTTTAATGATGCCATCGCTTATCTTTTAACACCTGTCCAAGAACATTGGGACAAGATTAAAACGATACCTAGTTCTATTGCCAAGCAAAGATATGTAGAGACAATCGTCCATACAACCGCTGATAGTCAAGCGCTCTATGATTTCGATGAAAAGTTCTATAAGATGCCTTGCTACCTTAGAAGAGCAGCTATCACAAAAGCGATAGGTGCCTATTCTAGTTATGCTTCTCAACTAGAAAACTGGAATCAGAATGGATGTATTGGTTCTCAACCTAAACTAGATGTAGGTCATCATTTAACTCCTTCTCTCTATAAAGGGAATATGTTCAAAGTAGAAGATGGTGTTTGTCTGATCAAAGTGTATCGTAATCATGATTGGGTATGGCAAAAGATAAGATTAAACCAATCAGATC
>CAVKTV010000182.1:0-3140 GCA_963659075.1 Lachnospiraceae bacterium
CCTTTTCTGCAGTTACTTCACCTACGATACGAATACCAAGGCCTGGTCCTGGGAATGGTTGTCTAAATACAAGTTCCTTAGGAATTCCAAGTTCTAAACCAACTTGTCTTACTTCATCTTTAAATAAAGCTTTTAATGGTTCAATGATTTCTTTAAAATCTACGTGATCTGGCAAACCACCTACGTTATGATGTGATTTGATAACTGCACCTTTACCAATTCCTGATTCTACTACATCAGGATAAATTGTTCCTTGTGCCAAGTAATCTACTGCACCAATCTTCTTTGCTTCTTTTTCAAATACATTGATAAATTCAGCACCAATGATTTTTCTCTTTTGTTCTGGATCAGTAACTCCAGCTAATTTTTCATAGAAATATTCTTGTGCATTTACTCTGATGAAGTTCAATTCATATGGTCCTTCTGGTCCAAACACTCTTTCTACTTCATCACCTTCATCTTTTCTCAATAAACCATGATCAACAAACACACAAGTTAATTGTTTTCCAATTGCTTTAGAAAGCAATACTGCACAAACAGATGAATCAACACCACCACTTAATGCACATAATACCTTTCCATCACCAACTTCTTCTCTGATTTTTTGAATTGTATTTTCCGCAAAAGAATCCATTTTCCATGTACCTTCACATCCACAAATATCATATACAAAGTTATGGAATAATTTTGTACCTTCTTCTGTATGAACTACTTCTGGATGAAATTGTACTGCGTATAAATTCTTTTCTGTATTTTCCATACCTGCTACAGGGCATACTGGTGTATGTGCTGTAATATGAAAACCTTCAGGAACATTCGCAATATAGTCTGTATGAGACATCCATGTAACAGATTCTTTCTTCCAATCGCCTAATAATTTTGAAGAATCTTTTAAAGTAACTTCTGTTCTACCATATTCACTTGTAGGTGCAGTTTTCACTTCTCCATTTAGTAAATATGCCATCAATTGTGCCCCATAACAAATTCCTAATACAGGAATTCCTAATTCAAATAATTGTGGATCATAAGTCAATGAATCTTCTAAATAAACACTATCTGGACCACCAGTTAAAATGATTCCCTTAGGATTCATTTCTTTAATTTTTTCAATTGGCATTGTATATGGATGAATCTCACAATACACATGGTTTTCTCTAACTCTTCTTGCGATGAGTTGTTTATATTGCCCACCAAAGTCTAGAACTAAAATCATTTCTTCTGCCATATATTCTCCTTACGCTTTCTTCTCTAACGATGCCGCAATAAATCCTTTGAATACTGGATGTGCCTTATTAGGTCTACTCTTGAATTCAGGATGGAATTGTACCCCAACAAAGAAATCACACGCATCATTTTCAACAACTTCCACAAGATTTGCTTCTGGATTAATACCACCAATTGTCATTCCATGACTCTTATAATCTTCTAAGAATTCATTATTAAATTCATATCTATGTCTATGTCTTTCAGAAATATCTTGTACGCCATACATCTTAGATACTTTTGTACCTTCTTCTAATCTACATGCATATGCACCAAGTCTCATTGTTCCACCTTTATCAATGTCATCTGATTGACCATGAATGAAATCAATTACTTTATGCTTAGAATCCTTATCAAATTCACTAGAGTTTGCATCCGCATAACCTAATACATTTCTCGCAAATTCAATTGTAGCTATCTGCATACCTAAACAAATTCCGAAGTAAGGAATATTGTTTTCTCTGGCATACTTACAAGCAGTAATCATACCTTCAATTCCACGATCACCAAATCCACCAGGAACAATAATACCTTGTACATCTCTAAAGATTGCGGACGCACTTTCTTCAGTGATATCTTCTGATTCTACCCATTTAATATGAACATTCGCACCAGTTTCATATCCACCATGTTTCAAAGACTCAACAACGGATAAATATGCATCGTGTAAGGCAACATACTTACCAACTAAGGCAATATTAACTTCATCATTAGAAGAATGAATTCTATCAAGCATTGTATTCCATTCTGAAAGATCGATTGCTCCAGCATCTAAATGTAATTCTCTACAAACGATTTCAGAAAAATTCTGTTCTTCTAACATAATAGGAGCTTCATATAAATCCGCAACTGTTGTATTTTCAATGACACAATCTGGTTTTACATTACAAAATAATGAAATCTTTTCCTTTACAGATTGTGGTAATTTCCCATCACATCTAGGAATAATGATATTAGGTCTTACACCTAAATTCTGTAATTCTTTTACAGAATGTTGTGTTGGTTTAGATTTATATTCATTAGAACCAGAAATATATGGAACAAGTGTTACATGGATAAAACAACAATCATTTGGTTTTTCAATGGAGATTTGACGAATTGCTTCTAAGAATGGTTGGGATTCAATATCACCAACTGTTCCACCAATTTCAGTAATAACAATATCAGCATTCGCATGTTCACCTACATTATATATAAAACGTTTGATTTCATTTGTAATATGAGGAATGATTTGAACTGTTTCTCCTAAATATTCTCCTCTTCTTTCCTTTTGTAAAACATTCCAATATGCTTTACCAGAAGTTAAGTTAGAAAACTTATTTAAGTTTTCATCAATAAATCTTTCATAATGTCCTAAATCAAGATCTGTTTCTGCACCATCATCTGTAACAAAAACTTCACCATGTTGATAAGGTGACATTGTACCAGGATCCACATTCATATATGGATCTAATTTCTGTGAAATAACACGAAAACCTCTCTGCTTTAAAAGGCGACCTAAAGATGCTGCTGTAATTCCTTTTCCAAGTCCAGAAACAACACCACCCGTAACAAAAATATGCTTCATATATCCTTCCTCCATAACTATTTTAAACAAAAAGAGGGCACTAAACCTAACGACTCAAACGTCGTTTTTTTTAATGTCCTCTACGACCTAGAAATATTACACCAATCCAAACATTCTGGCAAGAATTATTTCATCAAATTTGTTATTTCTTCTTTTGATAATCCAGTAAGACTTTGTATCTCTTCAATAGGATATTTCTTACTCAACATTTGTCTCGCAATTTCTATTTCTCGTTCTAATTTTCCTTCTTCTTTAGATTTCTTTTCAGCTTCTTTGAACTCTTCGGCATATAGATCTCTTACATAGTCTC
>CAVKTV010000183.1:0-3028 GCA_963659075.1 Lachnospiraceae bacterium
AAATCTTCAAAATTTTTCATACTATATTAATCTCTCCTTAATATACTATTCACAAAAATTTGAAGATTCCCTTAAAATCATTTTAAAGATTCTAAATTTTCTTCTTGTTTTATTTTAGATTCAATATTTCTAATTGTGATGATGCACGTTGGAATGATATAGATACAAGCTCCAATCCATGCTGTTTGATCACAAAATGTAATAGCGTCAAATTTAAAAATTGGTACAAAGCATAATGCCATAATACATCTACATATCATTTCTACAACGCCACCCATAACAGCTCTTGTAGCGTAGCCTAAACCTTGAACAGCTGTTCTAAGGACATTCAAGATACCTAATGACCACCAGAACATTCCCATTCTACGCAAATATAACGCAGATGCATCTAATACTGCTGCTTCACTAGAAGATACAAAAATCATTGATAATGTTCTTCCAAATAAGATCATTAAAATTCCAGAAATAATACCATATAGAACTCCAATACCAGTTCCTTGTTGAATACCTTGTTTCACACGATCCATTTTCTTCGCTCCATAGTTTTGTGAGGCAAATGTAGAAACTGCAGTTGCGATAGCGTCAAAAGGACACATCATAAATTGTTTGATTTTCATTCCAGCAGTAAATCCAGATACGTAAATCGTACCTAAGGCATTATTTGCACTCTGCATGACCATTGAACCAATCGCAGTGATAGAGAATTGTAGTCCCATTGGCATTCCCATAATCAATAAGTCTTTTGTGATTCCACTTTCCATATGACAATCTTCTTTATGCGGATGTAAAATATGAAACTTTTTAATGATCAACCATAGACATAACAATCCTGAGATTCCTTGAGATACAATTGTCGCAATAGATGCTCCAGCAACATCCCATTTCAATACAATGATACAGAATAAATCCAAGAAAATATTCAATACTGCTGAAGTCGCCAAAAATAAGAAAGGTGTTTTACTATCACCAATTGCACGTAAAATACTAGATAAATAGTTATATAGAATCGTACAAGGAATTCCAATAAATATAATCACCAAATAATTGTATGCTTGTTGGAATATCTCTGTTGGTACTTGAAGAATATCTAAGATGATACCACATAATAACGCTGTTAATACAGCCATTACTACCGCAATGATTGCGGATAAGACTGCACCAACAAACACATATTTTCTTAATCCTTCATAATCTTCCGCACCAAACTTTTGTGCAACTGGAATACCAAAACCAATACATGTTCCCATACAAAAACCAAGAACTAAAAATTGTACAGATGAAGTCGCACCAACTGCAGCTAAAGCACTTGATCCTAATGTTTGTCCAACTATCGCAGCATCAACCATGTTATAAGTTTGTTGGAATAAATTTCCTAATAATAATGGTAATGAAAATCGTAATATTAATTTCAAAGGATTTCCTTGAACCATGCTACCTTTCATAATAATTCCTCCTAAAAGAATAGTTCTATTTTACACCTACTTTACCAAAACATTATTCCAAACAAAAAATACGGCTAGATTTCTCTAACCGCATCTTTCATTGATTCTATCAATTAGCCAACATACTTAGCAGCTTGTGCACCAGCAATTCTACCAAATACAACGAAGTCTGCTACAGCGTTACCGCCTAATCTGTTAGCACCATGTACACCACCAGTAACTTCACCAGCAGCGAATAAGCCATCAATCACATTGTTGTCTGTATCTAATACTTGTGTATCAGTATTGATTACAAGACCACCCATTGTATGATGAACACCAGGTTGAACCTTAATTGCATAATATGGAGCAGTATCTAACTTATCAGCGAATGTTGTTCTATTGAACTCTTCATCCTTCTTGTTTTCTACACACTTGTTCCATGTTTCCATAGTTGTCTTGAATGTAGATTCATCTGTTTCCATAGCCTTAGCGAGTTCTTCATAAGTTTCACCACTGACTGCGTATCCCTTGTCAATATATCCTTGGATAACTGCAGAAGCATCAGCCATCTTTTGATCAATGATCAACCAAGCATAACCACCTTCTTGTTCATTTTCAGCAGCACTTACAACGTCTCTTGTACCAACTTCATCTGTAAATCTTTCACCAGATTGGTTAACTAAGATAGCACCATCTCCACGTAAGCCTTCTGTAATCAATACAGCGTTATCACCTTCAACATGAACTGTTGGATGTAATTGGATTTGGTCCATATCTACTGTTGCGGCATTAACATCATCAGCAGTAGCCATTGTGATACCTTGTCCTTGTGCACCATTTGCGTTTGTTGTGATATATCCCTTTAATGCAGAATTTTGTTCCGCAACCATATCATTGTTTGCTCCAAATCCACCTGTTGCCAAAATAACTGCCTTAGCGTTAATTGTTACTGTATTACCTGTTTTACCTTCAGCTACGATACCTACAGCTTTCCCATCATCCATTAAGATTTTGTTAGCTGTTGTATTGTAAAGAACTTCAACACCTTCATTTTCTACTTCTTTTTCAAGAATAGGAACTACGTAAGAACCAACAGAAACTACTTGTCCTTCATCATTGACTGGTCTATGAATTCTCTTAACAGATGCTCCACCGAATTGACCTACATTCTTTAGATCAGCTCCGATAGAAGATAACCATTCAATAGAATCAGCACTATTTTCAGCAAGTGTCTTAACAAGATCAAAATTATTAATACCTTTACCACCAATCATTGTATCCAATTCCATTAATTCAACAGAGTCAAAATAACCTGTAGGATTCTTTTGATAATCTTCCCATTGTTTCTTAACAGTCTTTACAAGGGATTGAATATCTTCATTATCTTTATAAGATTCAGCAGAAGCTAATGTTTTTTCAACACCAGCACTTTCTTCGAATTCATTTTCATCTTGATATTCTGTTTTAGCAGCGTTCATACCACCAGTTGCACGAACAGAGTTACCTCCTGCAGCAGATTGACTTTCAACAATTGTTACAGTCTTACCTTCTTTTGCGGCAACGATAGCAGCTGTCATACCAGCACCACCTGCACCCACTACTAC
>CAVKTV010000184.1:0-3015 GCA_963659075.1 Lachnospiraceae bacterium
TATACTATATTGTTTTTACAGTAGCACACTTCTGCAAGGGATGATTTTTTAAATAAAAATGTCTTTCTTCTTTGCTTTTAGCTCCACTTAATATAAGTAAATTGTTTGTCCAAGACAATTGCGTCACCAGTGGTGTCGCAATTTCATCATCTTTATAAGTACTATAAAATTGAATCATACGTTCTATATTTCTTTTAGTAAATCCCTTTATGTTAGGATAATTATTTTTCATAAAATCTGAGGCTTTTGTTGTTATTTTATCACCATAATTACTATTTTCTTTTAGTTCATATAGGAATTTACCGACTTCTAAATACAATAAAATCATTTCTTCATTTACTTTTCTGTAAGCATTATTTTTTCGCTTTTCAATCATTTCAATAATTTGATAACTTTATATACTTTCGTAAAATCAACTGGAAGTTGGTGAAAGAGTAAATTCTATTTCCTCTACTTGAAAGTGGAATTTAACTTTTCAGTTCAGCAAATCGCTTAACGGCGACACAACTTTATATACTTTCGTTGAAATTCGTGAAAATTTTGTATATAAAGTTTTTAGAAAGAGAACTTAGTTCGTAACTTGTATGTGATTCGCTCTTGTATGACTTATGAGTATTCTCATAAGTTTTTTTGTGCTTTAAAAACAGAAGATCACTCTTCTGTTTCTTCTTGATAGAGATAACAATCTTTTTCATGTGCGTTAATATAACCAGTTGCTTGTAAGAAAGAATAGATGATCTTTGTTCCTACGAATTTCATACCTCTTCTTTTTAAATCTGCACTGATTGAATCTGACAATGGATTTGATACTTGATTTGCTTCGTATAGGATTTTACCTTTGGTGTATTGTTTTAGATAATTATTAAAGCTACCAAATTCTTTTTGGATATCTATGAATATCTTTGCGTTATTGATTGTAGCTTCTATCTTTTTTCGATTGCGGACGATATTTTGATTCTCCATCAATACATTTACTTTAGCTACATCATATGCACTAATCTTATGCACGTCAAAATCATCAAACGCTATTCGAAATGCTTCTCTTTTGTTTAGAATACATTCCCATGATAATCCAGCTTGGAATAACTCCAAAATTAACATTTGAAACAAATAAGAATCTTCTGTATTTAGCTTTCCCCATTCCTGATCATGATATTTGACATACAATGGATTATTTTGTTTGCACCACTTACACCTTTTCACAACTTATTTCCTTTCGTTGGAACATAGAATAGGTTCATATCATTCTGTTCTAATTCTAACAAAGCGACTTTGTTCTTCAATCCACCACCATAGCCAGTTAAGTTACCATTAGAACCAACAACTCTATGACAAGGAATGATGATACAAATAGGATTCCACCCTACTGCACCACCAACTGCTTGGCTAGACATCTTTTTCATTCCTCTTTTTTGCGCAATCTTTTTTGCGATATCACTATATGTAATTGTTGTACCAAATGATATTTCCTTCATGATATCTATCACTTCTTTTCGAAATGGCGTTTCATTTTCTATTTTTAAACTTGGAATGAAATTTGGTTCTTTCCCTCCAAAATAAATATCTAACCATTTACAAGTTTCTTGAAAGATCGGAAGTGACTTTTCTATACTTTCCTCTGTGTGCTTTGTAGAATCCTTTGAATTCCCGAACCAAAGTCCGGTTAAATATTGACCATCACTTTCCATACAAATATCATCAAATTCTTTTGGTGTTTGATAAAAATACCGATAATTCATAAATCAATCACCTTTTTTTAACATATGCATTAAAGTAATCCAAAATATCTTTGTAGTATTTTTGTCTAATATCTGCAGTCGCATTAAAAATTTCATGTTTAGATTCTTTATATTCTAGTAAAGTAACATGAGAATTCTTTTGGTCAATTCTAAATTGTCCATCCGGTTTAACCATGGAATCTTTTCCAGCCTGACATAATAGTATTGGTGTTTTGATTTTCTTGATATTTTTTTGGATTTTCGCTGTTGCTTCTTTGGCAGCACGAATCCAACTCCAAGTACCACCCCAAGTTTGATAAGCCTTGTCATTCATTCTCTGTGCGAATTGATATTCATAACGGTCTTTATCTAACATTGAAGAGTTATCAAAATCCACAATCCCAGAAAATGGTTTTTGTGATGGTCCAAATTCTTGGGCTACTGGTGCTATTTTAGAATATGTAGATAACATATCTACAGCTACATCTGGAATATTTCCATAATTCATTGTTAACATCGGAGATGATAAAACTGCACATTTAAATACATTTGGATATTCTTCTAAGTATAATGTTGATACTGCACCACCCATAGAATGTGCAAATAAGAAATATTGGTTTGTCTGAGATTCTTTTTTGACAACTTGTTCGATAAATGTATTTAAGTCTTGTACGTAATCTTCAAAATCATTCACATGTACTCTAGAATCTTTATATTGATCTGTATGTTCTGATTTTCCATGTCCTCTTAATTCAATAAAGAAAACACTAAAACCATCTTGATAGAATCGATATGCATTTTCATGATGCTTTCCAAAGAATTCAGAGAAACCATGTACCATGATGATACTTGCCTTTTCCTTTGGATGAATTGCTTCATAATAATGAATTCTTGTTCCATCAAAACTGTTAAAATCACCTTCTTGAACAAGATTTAAAAATGGATTGATTTTTTCTTCAATAAACTTCTTATATTCCGGACTCATATTCTTCTACGATCTTTCTTATTTTATCAGGATAATTTGTAATGATAGAATTCACTCCATAAGATAAACACATCTTCGCAATATCTTCTGTATTCACTGTCCATACATTCACATCCAAATTGTATTTTTCACATTCCTCCATAAAATTTGGACATCTCAAATTACAGAAGTCAGGATGCAATGCATCAACATGATATTTGTTTCCATATGTAGGCATATCGATTGTGCCATCACAATATAGGAATGCAGTTTTCGCTTTTGGATCTAATTGTTGTATTTTTAAAATAGAATAATGATTAAAAGAAGAATAAC
>CAVKTV010000185.1:0-3002 GCA_963659075.1 Lachnospiraceae bacterium
GTTCTAGACCTAGCTGAAAAGAAATTAAACGGATAAAATTCATATAAAAATTAAAAAAATGGTTTCTACATTCTTGCGTAGAAACCGTTTTCATATTATGATTATATCGTTAAGTACATAAAGTACATTTTTAAAAGGAGAAAACATGGAAGGTACAGAATTAATTGCGTTTAACATTATTGCAGCAGTAGGAACAGCTCGTTCTAACTATATCGCAGCTATCGACGCTGCAGCTGAAGGAAACTTTGAAGAAGCTGAAAAATTAATTAAGGAAGGCCAAGATGCTTATGTTGAGGGACATGATGCTCACGCTAAATTATTAACTCAAACAGCTCAAGGTGATAAAGTTTCTATGGACTTATTACTAACTCACGCTGAAGATCAGTTGATGAGTGCTGAAGGTTTCGGAATCTTAGCTGAAAGATTTTTAACTCTTTATAAGAAATTAGCTAAGTAATTATGGAGGGATTCGTTGAGAATTCCTTTTTTACATATTTTGAAATATGTCGTTTTAATACGACATTTTTTTAATTCTGTAAATTAACTATCTTTTTTTGAATGCTATACTGTGAACAAGTAAAAAGGAGATTATTATGTATTACGGTTCAGGTACTTATGAAGCATTTGCTCATCCAAAAAAACCAAAGGATGCTGATAAAAAAACAGCATACATTATTGGTACAGGCTTAGCAGGATTATCTGCTGCTTTCTATCTTGTTAGAGATGGACAAATCTCTGGAGATAGAATTCATTTATTAGAAAAATTAGATCTTGCTGGTGGAAGCTGCGATGGTAAGAAAGATGTCACAAAAGGCTTCTACATGCGTGGTGGAAGAGAAATGGACAACCATTTTGAAGTTATGTGGGATATGTTCAAAGATGTTCCATCTATTGAAACAGAAGGTGTTTCTGTATTAGATGAATATTATTGGTTAAACAAGGAAGATCCAAACTATTCTTTATGTAGAGCTTCACAAAATCGTGGAGAAAATGCACATACAGATGGTAAATTTAACTTAGATAAGAAGAGTGCAATGGCATTAGCTAAGTTATTTATGACATCCGAAGATGAATTAGAAGATAAGAAAATTTCTGAAGTATTACCAGATGAATTCTGGTCAACAAATTTCTGGCTCTATTGGCAAACGATGTTTGCTTTTCAAAAATGGTCTAGCGCTCTTGAAATGAAGAGATATCTATGTAGATATGTTCATCATATTGATGGTTTACCAGATTTCTCAGCATTACGTTTCACGAAATATAACCAGTTTGAAAGTATGATTCTTCCACTTGTAAAATATCTAGAAAGTCATGGTGTTCAAATTGAATATGGAATGAATGTAAAGAACGTCATTATCGACACAGATGATAAAGACAGAAAAGTCGCAAAAGAAATCGTTTTATTAAAAGATGGTGAAGAAGAACATATTTCATTGACAGAAGATGATTTAGTATTCATTACAAATGGATGTTGTACAGATACAAGTTGTTATGGTGATCAAAATACTGCACCTGACTTAAGTGGAGTTAAAGATGGTTGTGGTGAATCATGGGATATGTGGAAGAACATTGCCAAACAAGCAAAACATGGTGAATTTGGTAATCCAGATAACTTCTGTTCTGATACTGAAGCAACAAATTGGATGAGTGCTACAGTAGAAACAAGTAATGAAGAAATCATTCAACATATTATCAATGTATGTAAGAGAGATCCTAGACGTGGTAGAGTTACAACAGGTGGTATCGTTACTGTTAAAGATTCTACAAACAATTGGTATTTAAGTTGGACAATCAATCGTCAACCACAATTTAAATCACAGAATAAAGATTCTGTATTAGTATGGGTATATTCTTTGAATACAAATAGACCTGGCAACTATATAAGAAAACCAATGAAAGAATGTACAGGTGCAGAAGTATGCCAAGAATGGTTATATCACATTGGAATTGATGAAGATAGAATTGAAGAATTAGCTTCCACAGCATGTAATACTACAACATGTTATATGCCTTACATCAATGCATTCTTCCAACCAAGAAAGAAATCAGATAGACCACTTGTAGTTCCACAAGGTGCTGTGAACTTCTCCTTTATTGGACAATTCGCAGAAACACCAAGAGATACGATCTTCACAACTGAATATTCTATTCGTACAGGTATGGAAGCAGTATATACATTATTAAATGTTGATAGAGCTGTTCCTGAAGTATGGGGTTCACAATATGATGTAAGAGAATTGTTGAGAGCTACTTATTACGCAATTGATAAGAAATCAATTGATGAAGCACCACTAACATTTGTAGAAAAGAAAGCAATTGAAGGTATTGTGAAGAAGTTTAAAGGCACAGATATTGAATTGTTACTAAAAGGAAGTGGATTAATTAAATGAGATTGGAGAAGATGAAAATCTTCTCTTTTTTTGAGAGCTAGAAAACTGTTATACTATATGCGGAATAGGAAGTGAAATACTATGGAACCATTACCAACAAATTGGAATGAAATGACACATAAAGAAAAAGATTTCTTTTTTTCTAGATTCTATAATCATTATCTAAGACCTGGAGAATGTATAGGTATCTGGGAAGATGCGGATGAATCAGTTAAAAAAGCATATGAGGAATTTTTAAAAGAAGATGAAAAATAGTTATTCAAATATCACAACGATATTCTTTGATTTTGATGACACTTTAGGATATCGAGAAGTATATGCTTATGATACATTCTATACATTATTTCAATCTTATTTAAAGATAGATGATGAAGTGGAATTAGAGGCAATCCTACAAGATTGTATGATTTGGGAAGAACAAGGAAACATCTATAAAAATCATATTGTTGAGATGTTAAAACAAAAATATGATATTACATTACCATTTGATGATTTTGAAAAATGGTGGAATGAAGAACAATGGAAAGCAGTTGTTCTATTTCCAGATACCATTCAAACATTAGAAGTGTTAAAAGAAAAATATCAATTAGCTATTATTACAAATGGTGATAG
>CAVKTV010000186.1:0-3002 GCA_963659075.1 Lachnospiraceae bacterium
ATCCTAGACATCTTTACTGCTTGATGCCAACCACAACTATTTTTAGATATTCGATATATCATGTATCTCTTCTTTTTGTTTGATATTTAGATGATATAATAAAATCAGAAAAGAGAAGAAGCATGTCAAAAGGAGAATTTGATTTATTCATACGGTTTAAAACTCCTGAGCTTTCATCAGAAGTTTTAAATAATATAAAACAATTCGGGGAGCTGGGAAAGATATACATTTACAGTGTATAGGGGTTGGTCGAATATATCTAAAAAAGAACTGGAAAACTATTTGTATGAAACTTGTGGCTATAAGCAAAATGAGATAGAAGTAATATATGGTAATCCGGGTTTATTCATGATAAGGTAAAATAAAAACACCACCAATTTTGAGGTTGGAGGCGTTTTTATTTTATTCAACTGTAATCTTTTTGAATTGTTCCCAAGGTAGATCTTTCTTACCAAAGTGACCATAGTTTACTGTAGATTTATAAATAGGTCTTCTGAGATCTAACTCTTGAATGATATTGGCTACTGAGAAATCAAAGTTCTTCAAAATGATTGCTTGTAGTTCATCATCAGAATATTGACTTGTTCCAAAAGAACGTACATATACGGAAATAGGTTGTTGTACACCAATCGCATAAGATAGTTCTAATTGGCACTTATGTGCTAAACCATTTGCGACAATATTTCTACAAACATATCTAGCGTAGTAAGCTGCAGAACGATCTACTTTTGTAGGATCCTTAGATGAGAAGCATCCTCCACCAATAGGTGCGTATCCACCATACGTATCTACAACAATCTTTCTACCAGTTGTTCCAGAATCGCCCCAAGAACCACCTAATACGAATGAACCAGATGGATTGATGAGATATTTAGTATTTTCATCAACTAAACTTGGATCAATGACAGGTTTAATGACTTTTTCCGTGATGCACTTTTTGATTTCATCTTGTGTTACATCAGCTGTATGTTGTGTAGATACAACGACTGTATCAACTCTATGAAGTTTTCCATCTACATATTCAGCAGTTACTTGTGTTTTACCATCTGGTCTTAAGAATGGTGTTTCTCTTCTCACTTCTTCTAGTTTTTTAGCGAGTTTATGAGCAGTCATGATGGCATAAGGCATAAGTTCCTCTGTTTCATCGTCTGCGTATCCAAACATGATACCTTGGTCACCTGCAGAAATCGTATCATGTGCGACAGCACCATTGATTTCAGAAGATTGTTTGTTGACCTTAACTAGTACATGATAGTCTTCTGTATAACCGATTTCTTTCATTGTACTTAACGCAATCTTTTCGTAATCGATATTTGCCTTTGTACCAGCTTCACCATAGATGAGAATTAAATCATCTTTGATTGTTGTTTCAACAGCCATATGGCTTTCAGAATCTTGACGAAGTGCTTCATCAAGGATGGAATCTGAGATTAAATCACAGACTTTATCTGGATGTCCGCTTGTAACGGATTCAGATGTGAAATAAAATTTTGACATTAAAAAACCCTTCCTTTCGTTTGTCTTTTTCAACGAAAATTGAAAGAGGTGTTTTACTCTTTCTTAATCGCTACCAGCTGTACCACCTTATTTATTTTTTTTATAAACAGGTTGGTATGAGGGTTATAGAGCTGATTCTCTTACCTCATTCTTGATTAAAGACATGCATATTAAACCATTCATTGTGAGTAAGGTCAAACGACACATTTCAAGATGTGTAAAAGAAATTAAGAAATATTCATACTACATGATGATATAATCATGTTGTTGGAGTATAGCCTATGAATTTTAAATTAGATCCTAAAACAAAAGAGTTAACAATTGCGATGTCACTTGCGGGGATTGTAATTGTTTCATTTTATTTGATAGTTTCGCATCTAAATATTTTGGGTGGGGTGATTGCGGCAATCTTTAACGCATTATTACCATTTATATTTGGTATCTGTTTTGCGTTTATTCTAACACCTTTAAGAAATCTAACAGAAGAGAAACTATTATCCAAATATGAAATGTCCCAAAAGAAGAAAAGAGGGATTGCGGTAACAGTTTCTATGTTAACAATGATTATCATTCTTGTTGGATTCTTTGCCTTATTAGTTCCGCAAGTGATTTCTTCTATTTCTACATTTGTAGGAAATTTATCAAATTATATTACAAACTTACAATCAACAGTTGAACAATTTGTTGGTGGAGATACAGAAGCATTAGATGCGATTACAGATGTGTTATTGAATGGTGCTTCACAATTAGCAAAATGGATGACAACTGCTTCAGGTGGATTGAGTAAAATCGTTGTTTATGTAGGTGATGTTGTAACACAAATCATTAACTTCTTGATTGGTATTATCATTGCGTTATATCTATTACTTGATTCAGAAAAATTTAAGAAACAGATGAAGAAAGTAACGTATTGTATCTTACCTGAATCTGTTGCGACAAGTTTCATTTCTGTTTGTAAATTAACTGCAGATATGTTCTATAAATTCATATCTGGTAAAGCAATTGACTCATTGATTATTGGAATCATTTGTTATATTGGATGTAAAATATTGAATATGCCATATGCGGTATTGATTGCCTTGGTTGTTGGTTTAACAAATATGATTCCTGTATTTGGACCATTTATTGGTGCAATCCCTTGTTTGATTATCTTAGTGATGATTGATTGGGTCAAAGCTGCAGAATTCTTAGTGTTTATTATCATCCTACAACAATGTGATGGTAATATCATTGGACCTTATATCTTAGGAGATGCGGTAGGTTTACCTACTTTGTGGGTCATGTTCGCAATCATTGTTGGTGGTGCTTTATTTGGTGTTGTAGGTATGTTTATTGGAGTTCCTACTTTTGCGGTAATCTATACGCTAGCCAAAAGAGGTATCAATCATAGATTAAAAGAAAAGAATCTAAATTTTGATGAATGAAAAAAACAAGATTGAAAAATCTTGTTTCAGTCTGTTGACAAAGTAGCATAAGCTAAAAAAAGAAAATAATGTATAATAAAT
>CAVKTV010000187.1:0-2999 GCA_963659075.1 Lachnospiraceae bacterium
TTCGCTGATAAATAACCATCAGAGCCTAAACTAAAAATCACGATTTTATCAATCAAAACATAACCTAGAACACCAATAAAACAAAATAATACTCCAGTTAATATTTTCTTTAACAGTTGTTCTCGATTCCCTTTTATATAATCAATTACACAATATCCCGCAAACGCAGAAATGTAATAACAAATCAAAGCTTGATATGCTCCAAAAGCCAACCATAAAAGAAGAGAAGAAATAACGAAGTATAAACGATTCTTTTCTTGAATATATTGTATTGTTAAATAAATAGACAAAGAAGTTAAAATTGCTGCGATTCCAATTTGTACTAAATAAAAAGAAAAAGACATAATATCCGCAAGAACAAATGGCACAGAATCATAATACGCTAACATCATAAACATGACGATTCCATTCACTTCTTTATCATTAAAATAACAATATAGAAGTATCATACCTGCAACATTCCACAATACAATGCCTAAAAAATCATATAAAAAAGGAATATAGTTGCCATTGTTTGTAAAGAAAGCATCATATAACCATAATGAATATCTACTTTGCATTAACCACGCTTTGATATTTCCACCTAATATCCATGTTTCTTCATCAATAGATAAATCAAGGTTTGTAAGCATAAATCCAAAACATATAAAAGAAAATATTAACGCAAATAGAATACTTTTCTTATATTTCAAACAAAATTCTTTCATTCCATATTCCTCAAAACATATCAAAACCAAATTATTCTGAATCTTCTTCTTTTCTCTTTTCTTTATATACATCTACCATATACATTCTAGTCATATCATGTCTAGCTTGTGAAAAGTCTACTGTATCTTTTCTTTCAAGCACTTCTTGATCAGAATATCCATATTCATCCAAATCAAAATCCGCTTTCTTTTCAGGTGCATAAATACTTTGAAGATACCACTTTAACATCTTCTTTTCATTTAATGCATCCGCAACATGATACGCCATTTTAAACATCCACTTGATTTTCTTTCCAAGTGGAACATGATCTGTAGAATGTGAACTATCATGTTTTCTATATTTCATGAGTGGTTCTGTTAAGAATTTAATATGACCAGCTCTTTCTGCCATGATTCCGATCCATTGATCATGCATCGCTAAACTTTTAGGCATTGGTGTTATGAATGGAACCAAATCTTTACGGAATGCCATACAACTACCTTGGTAACAATTCACAACTAAGTTCTTAATAAATCCAGTTTTAACATGTCTATCTTTAAATAGATCTTTGCCTAATGGATTTAAATCTTCATCCACATATTCGCAATTATGCATTACTGTTAATATCGTTGGATCTGAATCAAAGGCTGCCATCACTTTCTGTACTTTATCATCTGCCCATACATCATCTTGATCAGATAAAAAGATATAATTTTTTGTACAATGCACAATGGCATTTTCAAAGTTAGAAATGACACCTTTTTCTTCCCAAGGAAAAATATGTATGATTTCATTCTCTTTTGCGTATTCTTCAATGATTTGTAAAGTATCATCTTCAGATGCATTATAGGAAATCACAATTTCATCTCTATCATCTAATTGTTTTAAAATGGAATCTAATTGTTCTTTTAAATACTTTCCACCATTATATACTGCCATAGCGACTGAAATATTCATTGTGCGTCCTCCATTTGTTTGATAACATTATCAAGCTTTTGATTGATTGTATCATTCTCAAAATATTTGATAAAGATTTCTTTTGTTTGTCTTCTCATCTTGGAATAATCTTCTTTTGTCATAGAAGTTATCTTATCTACAACATCACTTGTTAGATTAAAACCAATCTTTTCTTTATCTACGATTTCAAAAGAATCTCCTTGGATAGTATTGATCAATGGAATTCCATAAGATAAATAATCTAAAGACTTCATGGTTAATCCAACAAACACTGTATCTTTCATCACATTGATTCCAAAGTGACAATGTTTGAAAATATTCTCTTTTTCAAATTCATCATATACGATTCCATGATATTCATAAGAAATATCATATTTCTTTAACTCTTCTAAGAATGTAGTTCTATTTTCACCTTCACCAATAATATCAATCGTAATCTTTTTCTTTTGATTTAATTCTTTTAAGAAATCAACAATCTTATCAATATCAATAATATGATTGATAGAACCACAATATAAGAAATGTAGTTCTTCTAAATCATCATAAGAATCTATGATTCTATTTGGTTGTGATAAATAAACTGTTTGAATTTCTTTCTTTGTATATTTATTTAAAACAGTTTTAAATAAATCACATTCACTTGTAATACAATCCGCATCATTTAAATAACGATTTCTTAGATTCGCCCAAATATTTAATACTGGAGATGCCATTTTCTTCAATGTATTAGATACTGGTAAACTTTCTGGCCACATATCTAATACATCAAACCATACTTTTACATTTGGATGATTTCTTTTATAAATTGAGAATTGTTTGACCATACTATTAGGTGGAACCATTACATAAATCAAAGAAACATCTAAATGCTTTTCTGCTTCTTCAATACAAGTTTTCGCAAATTGCGCATGAGAATGCATTCTTGCGTAGGATAGATTCTTTTGATATGGTTCTACATGTAAGTAATGGATACCAATTCTTTTATTTGCGTAATATTCTTTACGAACATGATCAAAATCCGCAAAGTAGATTTCAGTTTCATAACCATTTCTCTCTAATGCAGCTTGTACATATTGAATACGAATGTTGTAGTCATCGTATGTATCAAATATCAACGCTTTTTTCATAATACAGCCTTTATTGTATTCACCATCGTTTTTATTTCATTCATAAAACTAAATTCACGAATGGATTGTAAGTTATACTTCATTTTATCAGGTAATACTTCATGAATATATGCATCATCAGGATCTGCAGCTACAGATAAGATTTCATCTTCATCTTTATATTGAATAGAGGCAATACTTGTAATACCAGCAGGCAATAGTAGTGTTGCGTACATCTCATCCGTATAT
>CAVKTV010000188.1:0-2994 GCA_963659075.1 Lachnospiraceae bacterium
CCACAAGTTATTTCGTTGCCAAATCCTTCTCAACCCCAACTAATTTTACTGCGTCTTTATTTGATCAATTTTGGTTGTACAAATGGAACGACATGTTCTACTGCCTTTTTTGCATCGATTCTAATTTCATCATTATCTAAATCAATCAGAACATATTTACGATTTCCCATACCAATTTCTTGCATATAGCTTAATTGTCTTAGACCATGTCTTGTTTCCATTCTTTCTACTAAATCATGATGATCTTCTTCTTTCATTGCGTAGATCATATCCACAGATGCTTGATCGATCGCACAAATATCTAGTGAAGCTAAAATTCCAACGTTTGGTGTAACGACTGGCGCTGCCATCACCCCTTCACAATCACAGGATACAGACATATTTCTCATCACGTTAATAAAGGAAATATTCTTTTCGAAATAATCGACTGTTCCTTTAGAAGATTCTGTCATTCTTTCCATGAATTCTTCATCACGAACACTCCACATGTCATCAGATCCTTTTTCTGTATGAATTTCAGCCTTTCCAATTCTTCCATCAGCACATCCAATACCGATATTTTTATTGGAGCCACCAAATCCACCTTGTGTATGTCCTTTGAAATGTGTTAATACAAGCATGGAATCATAGTTTGTTTCATGACTTCCTACATGGATTTCTTTTAACCATTTTCCATTTTTCACAGGTAACGTTGTAACGCCTTCAGAGTCCATGATATCTACTGGACAAAAATCCCAACCATTCACTTTCAAAGTTTCTAAATGTTGTTGTGTTGTATAACGATCACCTTCATAATATGTATTCGTTTCAACAATCGTTCCACTTGGAATTTCATTTTGAATCAAGCCTTTCACCCAACTTCTAGGTAAAATATTTGGACCATGTTTTTCACCTGTATGCAACTTAATTGCGACTTTACCTTTTAAATTCTCATTGATCTTTTCATACGCTCTTTTTAATCCCTCTGCGGATAAATCTCTTGTAAAGTAAACAATAGATTCATTTCCACTTCTTTCAGAATATGGCGTATAAACATCTCCACCAATACCAGCTTTTGTCATAGTACAATCCTCCTAAGAGTGTTATACATCTTAAAGTTCACTTGAAGTCAACATTGAATTTTTAATTTTTTTGTATCGATAATAAAATGCAGGAATTAATATGATACATGCAGCACACCACGCAGATACTTCCGCTAAGGCGATTCCATCAAAGCCTAATAAGCCAGGCAAAGTCATTGTAAAGATAATTCTTGAAAAAAATTCCATGATACCAGAAACCATTGGTAACACCGTATCTCCCATCGCTTGTAAAGAACAGCGATAGATCCATAGTAAAGACAATACAAATATAAAGATATAATTGATTCTCATATATTGCACGCCATAATCAACTACACTCACTTGATCTGCACCTATCATCATCGTTAAGATCCATCTTGTCACTAACATCATTACAATTCCTAAGAATATATGAAAGATTCCCATCACAAGTGCCATTTGATTCACACCTTTTAAAATACGATCTAATTTCTTAGCACCTAAATTCTGTCCAACAAATGTAGAACAAGCATATCCAAATGTACTTCCAATTTGTTCTAAGATCATCATGATCTTACTCGCTGCAGAATATGCAGCAATATGTTCTGTACCAAATTTATTGATACCCGCTTGTAAAACCATGACGCCAACTGCTGTAATCGAATTCATGATTGCCACAGGCAAACTAATCACAAAAGATTCTTTTAATAATTGAAAATTCATTGCCCAATCTTCTTTATGAATTTTCGTTTCTTCGATTCTTAAATAGCTAATAAAACAATAGATTGCGGAAAAAGCTTGGGCGATTACAGTCGCATACGCTGCACCTTCTACTCCAATCTTTAATCCCATCACAAACCATACATCTAATACGATATTGACAACACACGCAATCACCATCGCAATCACAGGATTTCTTGAATCCCCTACAGCTCTTAAAATCCCAGAAAAGAAATTATAAGCATACGATATCGTTATACAGATAAAGATAATACGAATATAGCTTACCGCATCATCCAAGATATTATCTGGTGTTCCCATCAAACTGAGAAGTGACCTTGTGAAAATCAATGAAATCGCTGTCACAACAATACATACAACAACAGAAATATAAAGGCTCATTGTGATTGATTGTCTTAATCGACGATAATCTTTCGATCCAAAGAATTGGGAAGCAAGAATAGATACACCTTGTGCCATTCCCATAATAAATCCAAGAACCAAAAAGTTAATAGAACCCGTAGCACCTACCGCAGCTAGTGCATCTACACCAATTCCTCTACCAACAACAATCGTATCAACCATGTTATAAAGTTGTTGGAGTATATTTCCAACTAGTAAAGGTAAACCAAAGCTTACAATTAACTTAGATGGATTTCCAATTGTCATATCTTTTGTTTGTGTCATTCTAATTCCTCACCATTTGATGCGATAACTCTCTTATACCAATCAAAGCTATCTTTTTTATATCTTTGAAAGTCACCAGAACCATCATCATTTTTATCTACATAAACAAAACCATATCTCTTACGATATTCCCCTGTTGTAAATGATACAACATCAATACATCCCCATGGTGTATATCCCATTAGTTTTACACCATCTACTTCTACCGCAAGTTTTACTTGTTGAATATGTTCTTTTAAATAATTGATTCTATCTTGATCATGTACTGTTCCATTTTCTAAATGATCAATTGCGCCAAAACCATTTTCCACAATAAACAATGGCATTTCATATCTTTCATCCAATTGTTCCAACATAATTCTTAATCCCTTTGGATCAATTGTCCAGCCCCATTCTGTAGCCTTTAAATATGGATTCATCACAAAATGTTCATTCATTTCACTACTACTATCTTTAATATCTTTCTTTGTATCATTTGATACAGTCATTGACATATAGTAGGAGAACCCTAAATAATCACATTTACCCTTTTCTAAGATTTCAGCAT
>CAVKTV010000189.1:0-2962 GCA_963659075.1 Lachnospiraceae bacterium
CTTCCATGATATACCAACATTCCATCATTCAATTTCATAATAAAACTCCTTGTGCCCGCAAAATTTCTTCTATATCATTTAAAACATATTCATCACCACTCAAGTGCAACGTATCATAACATTCTTCTATATAATCCCATATTCCGTTTTGTTTAAAAATACAATTTGCATCTTTGGACGGATAATGAAACTTCTTACAAAACAATCTAAGAATTCTCATTTGCATATACAACACTTCATCCAACATACCATTTACTCCATAGTCTATATTCATTATGTGATATTTCTATATTATTGAAAATAGTTTTTTATTCACAATTCTTTTCTCCAATTTCATTTAAGAAGATTGCGAGTATTAGTCCAATTGGAGAACTGATCCATGTAGAAATCCAAAATCCATTAAAACCAATCATTGGAACTAAAATCAAGCACGCGATAACATTGATACCAATCTGTCCTAGATTCGACATCAAATACAATCCCATCTTTTGTGCACCTCTTAATCTTGCTTCATTTAAATGCTTCTGTGCTTGAAAAATATATGTGAAACCTTCAAAAGCTAATATCGTACATCCATACATGATTGCTTGTTGATCATTTGTAAATAAACGCATTAAGCCTTGATTCAAAAAAGTACAGGATAACGCAACAAACAAAGAATAAAAAAATAGAATCTTTCTTCCTTCTTTTAAACCTTCTTGTACTCTTTCAAGATTATTTGCGGTCGTGTTTTGTGCAATAAAAAATACAATTGATTGTACAAATCCATATACAGCCATCATCAATAAACTAGATATTTTATTCGCACAAGAAAAGCCTGCGATTGCTGCAACCCCTAGTCCTCCAAGTAAACTTTGTCTTACTGTAGTAATTAATGTTCCACTTGCTTGTTGCAAGGAATTTGGTGCAGATAACCGTATAATATCTTTGGCGTATTCTGATTTCAACATTGTTTTCTCAAATGGGATTTCAAGTTCCGTTTTATTTAAGTAATACAACATAAAAATAGCCCCAACAACTTGCGAAGCTGCAGTAGCCCACGCTGCTCCTGCTACTCCAAAAGGCCCAACAAAGATAAAATCTAATACAATATTCATGAAACTTGTCGCAATGATTGCGTACAATGGAACTTTAGAATTTCCACATCCCATTACACATTCTTTTGTTAGGTCATAGACCATTAGGAATGGCAATCCTAATAAATAGATTCTTCCATAAACAATTGCTTCTTCTAATATTTCACTTGGTGTTTGAATCAATTTCAACATCCAACTCAATCCAAACCATCCTAATATCAACATGGCTAAAGCTAATATCAAATCCACAAAAATTAAATTATAAAAGATTTCTGCCATCTTACTCTTAGAAGCTGTTGGTTTATTAGAAGCAACCAATAATCCACCTCCAAGTTCCATACCACCAGAAACAAATAAGAAAAACATCAAAGCAGTAGAAGCATTCGACACAGCAGCCAATGCATTTGCGTCTAATTTCAAGCCAATGATCATTGTGTCTGCCACAGAATAAAACTGCGTTGCCATCATACTTAATATAATTGGTAATGCATATTTTAATATTGCAGGACGAACAGGCCCATTCAACAATGCATTCTCTTTTACACTCATTTATTGTTCCTCATTTTTTGTTTTTTTACTTTTTCTCATCTTCTTATATTTATACATCATTGCGTCTGCTTCATTTACTACATCTTGGATATTTTGATTATCTGGATCGTAGTATGCATAGCCTACAGTTACACCAGGTAATCTCTTTTCTTTTTCACGAAGTTCTTTAATCGAATAGAAGAAATCATGATTCAAAGTATTTACATCATCTAAATGTGTTTTTAAAATAACACAAAATTCATCTCCACCATATCGGAAACACTTTCCATATTTTGAATAATTCTTTTTGATTGCTTTACCAATCATTTTTAAAGATTGATCACCAAAAACATGTCCATGAACATCATTGGCAATCTTAAAATTATCTACATCAAAAAATACAACAACACATTTTTGATCCATATGTGCAATACAATTTTCATATCCTCTTCGATTCAATAAAGAAGTCAATTCATCAATTTGTTGAATCATTTCTAATGTAAATACATATAACATCATAGATGCCATAGATAAGGCAAGATAATCCACCTTGATTTCTCTATCCATCAACTGTAATACAATACCAGACGTCAAAAATATTACGATCATAACTAAGAATTGTGTTCCATGATATTGGTACTTCTTCATATTTCCTAGAATGATGTACATCGCATAGATGGCTGAAATAATATAAGAAATCATATAAATAAAATAATACTGCCCATGATGATAACAATTTGATGTATCAATATACCAAATAAATCCAAATACCCCTGACAAACATTCCAAAACAAAATGTCCAAATAAAAATAAAACAATATATTTCACATATTTTTTTTCGATGATCCAAGAGAAAAGAAACGCAATGATTGGGGCAATCGATAATTCAACCACTTTAATCGTAACATGTAAAAAATACAAAGATTCTGCAGAACCTTCTAAGAATACAGAAAGCCATTCACAGATTGCCGCAATCGCAATCAAACTAAATAACCAACGAAATAATGATTTTCTTTCTAAAGATAATGAGTTACTTTCTCCAATGCAAAATTGTAGTACTGTCATAGAAAAAACACTCAAAAATATAATCGCTGTATAATATTTGAACATGGCTTTCTCCTCTCAAATTCATCATCTAGTATAGCCGATTCTTATAACTTTTTATAGAAACAATGTTATTATTTTAGAGGGAGGATCTTATGAAAAAAACGATTCATTATTTTTTGATTTTATCTTTATTATTCTCATTCACAGGATGTAAAAAACAACTCGCTAATGGAACAGCTACTGTCTTATATACAAATGATGTACATGGATACATCAACAATAAAGTAAAAGATGGTGACGAAGAAGTGGAT
>CAVKTV010000190.1:0-2919 GCA_963659075.1 Lachnospiraceae bacterium
TTTTTATACATTTTTATTTTGTACATTTCCTACATTCTTATATTAGCCTTTGCATGTTTGCCTATTTGTAATCACACAAATTATGGATTATTTTACAGATATCACAGAAGAAAATTGTTACGCAGATTCCTATGTAAATCTAGTAAAACTACTGTCTAGAAAGATATCAAATAGGGATTATAGAACTACAAACTTATCATTAGAACAAGTAAATCAAATGATTGGTCAAGATTTTGAAAAAGCGAATAAATATTTCTTTGTGGAAATTGTGAGATTAGTCTATTACATATTCTCTATTCTTTTTATTTTGACAATATTATTCAATAAATCATGGAAGATATCTCTAGTTATCTTAGTTTTATTGATTGTATTTATTCCTATCAATTTGAAATGTGGAAATAAGTTAGATGAAAAGTCAGAAGAATCTTTAAACAAAATGAGCGAATTAAAAAGTATTTTAAATGATCAATATCAAACAAGTAAAGAAGATAGATTTTTAAATGAAAAACAAATGAATGAACAAATCTATACAAATTCTATCAATGATTTTGTTATTAAATTTCAGAAAAAGAATAAAGCACAATCTTTTTATTTAAATATTATTTCGTATGGAACATTAAATCTATTAATTATGGTTATGATCATCATGGCTAGTTTTTATGTATTGAAGGGAGAAATTACTTTTAGTACGTTATATTTGTTTAATAGCTACACATCTCAATTATGGAATCCAGGAGAATTTATCTTTGAGTTTAGGGCGAAATATAATGAAAATAAACCAATTTTTCAAAAGATAAAAGAATTAGAGAGTATACCTGAATTTAAAACTAATAATGGAATAATCAATACTATTACTTTTGAAAATTATATTGGTACAGGTAAATATGATGAAGAATTGCATGTTCCATTAAATGTTACATTTAATAAAGATCATATTTATTTGATTACCGGAGATAACGGTGTTGGAAAAACAACATTCATTGAGAATCTTCTTTGTTTAACCAATCGATATAAAGGTTTAATTTTTTATAATCAACAAAATTCATTTATCAATGATTTTACTTATATTTCATCTAAACCATATATTTCTAAATATCATAATACAACTATATCAAAAGGATCAGATGGTCAAAAGAAGTTCTATCAGATAGAAAAAGATTTAAAGAATACAAAAACAGTTATCATCTTAGATGAACCTACAAACTATCTTGATGCTAATAAAAAGCATGAATTCATTCACTTATTACAAAAATATAAAAAAGATCATATTGTAATTTTGATATCACATGATCCGATCTTTGAAAATATGAATTTAGATGTAGTGAAAATCATACGAAATAAAAAACCGTATATACAGTGCAAAGAGGGATGAAGAAATCTTTTGATTTTCTTCACACACTACTCTATTTTTTAAAATCACGTATAATGGTTATTGTTGAAAAAGGAACTTTAAGATGATTTATATTACTGGGGATACTCATGGTGGTATTGATGTTAGAAAATTACTAGATAAAAATTTTTTGAAGAAAGTTACAAATAAAGATTATTTAATCATTTGTGGGGATTTTGGATTTGTTTGGAATTATAAAAGAGAAAAGAGAAAAGAAAGAAAATGGTTGGATTGGTTTGATAATCAAAAATATACAACGTTATTTATAGATGGAAATCATGAATGTTTTCCTAGACTAAAAGAATATCCTGAAAAAACATGGCATGAAGGAAAAGTGCATGTGATACGTGATAGAGTATTTCATTTGATGCGTGGGCAAGTATTTGAAATTGATGACAATACGATCTTTACGATGGGTGGTGCTGCTTCTCATGATAGAGGTCCTGCGGTAGGTGATTCTGACGCTATCGTTGGGAAATATTGGTGGCCTGAAGAAATTCCTTCGCAAGAAGAAATGGATGAAGGTATTAGAAATTTGAAAAAATATGATAATAAGGTGGATTATATCGTAACGCATTGTTTATCTACAAGTGACCAATATGTTTTAAAAGGAGATACATTTAAAGCTGATGTATTAACAGATTACTTTCAAGAAATCAAAGATACGATTTCGTATACACATTGGTATGGTGGACACTATCATAAAAATTATGATCTTAGTGGTAACGTGACAGAATTATTTAATCGTATCTTAGAAATAGGGGAAACAGTTGCGGCATCAAAACCGATTATTGGCAGTCCAATCTATAAAAAAGATAATAAAGTATTTTTCCATTATGAAGGAAAATGTTGTTGTGGAACAATCGTTGGTATTTATCCTTGGGGGAAAATGCGTGTCAAAGATCAAGCTGTTTATGATGTTTTATTAGATGATGGAACACTTATAAAATACATCAAAGAAGATGACATGTATGGATATTGTTGTATATGAAAAATACACTTCGAATTTGAAGTGTATTTTATTTGGCTAATCTTTTTTCAACGTCTTCTTTAAACTTTTGGAATGTTTCTTCAGATAAATCATGTTCTACTTTACATGCATCTTTTTGTGCAGTATCTGGATCAATTCCTAAAAATTCAAAATAATCTGTTAGTATTTTATGACGCTCATAGATTCTGACAGCGATTTCTCTTCCTGGAGGAAGTAATTTAATAGAACCATCATGTTGCATTTCAATATAACCATTTTCTCTTAGCTTTTTCATCGCAACACTGACACTCGCTTTAGAAAATCCTCTATCTTCCGCAATATCAATCGAATGGACAGTCCCTTTCTTTTCTTCAATCATTAAAATAGATTCTAAATAATCTTCTGCAGATTCATAAATTGGCATTGACATATATTTGTTAACCTCGTATCTCTATACATTATTTTAACGAAAAAATAAAAAATGAAAAGTAATATAACTTTATGTGTCGCCGTTAAGCGATTTTGTCACCCCATTGTTAAGGGAAAATGTCACCCTGTA
>CAVKTV010000191.1:0-2900 GCA_963659075.1 Lachnospiraceae bacterium
GTACATCACTATACAGAAGATATTACAATTGATTATCTTTGTTCTTATTTTCATGTTTCTAAAGGTACTTTACATTCTCACTTTAAAGAGAAATATCATACAACGATTCATCAAAGATTACTTTCAATCCGTTTAGAGAAAGCTAGAACTTTATTAACTTCTACAAATGATTCTATCAAGAAGATTGCGAAAGAAGTAGGATTTCAAGATGCAGATTATTTCTCCAAAGCATTTAAAAAGCGATATCAAGTTTCAGCGTCATCTATAAAAAAAGAATATACAAAATAATGTATATCCTTTACATATGAATCACTTCATCAAACTGTTCTTCTACACCTTCTGGTAGATAATGTGCTACCGCAATAATTGTACGATTGCTATTTAACATTGTTTGATAAATTTCTTTCGCTGTTGTTTCATCTACAGCATTCGCAACTTCATCCATCAATACAATTGGATGATACTCATACAATTCTCTAGCTAGACATATTCTTTGAATCTGTCCACCACTCATTTGTTTTGCGTTATCTTCCATTCTCATTGTATCAATCTTAGATAAAGTAATTGCATTTTCTATTTTCTTTGAATCATCTTCTCTACCAAGTTCAATATTATTCAAAACAGTATCATTAAACACATAACTATCTTGTGTTACATAGCCAATGATTTCATGTAGTTTTTCTTTTGTGATTTGTTTATAATTCACATTTCCTAATGTAATTGTTCCACCATAATCTTTTAACTGTTTGAATATGATTTTCAACAATGTTGATTTACCACAACCAGATTCACCTAATATCAAGTATTTCTTTCCTTCTTCAAACTTCTGAGAAAATTGATGAATCACTTCTGGTTTATCAGGATAAGAAAAAGATAGTGAATCAATTGTTAGACCATTACTTGTGATTTCATTTGTTGTAACTTCTGGTTTTTCTTGAACAGATATCTTTTCTTGATATACACTTTCATATCCAATATAACTAGCATAACCTGACATCATAGAAGTGATGTTATTAAATAGAGTTCCAGCTAATTGACCTACTGTTAATACTGTTCCAGATTGTACAAAACCAAATAGAACCATAATCACATCAAATATCATTAAAAATGATTGTGCTGCCATGCTTTGATAAAAAGGAAGTAATGATAATAGATCTTTTACATTATTTAATTTATTTCTCTTTCCTTCATAGTCTGTTGAAATAGAAGTGATTTTTTTACACATTGTTTGTTTTACATTGTATGCATCCCAAATATTATATCCATACAACACATCACTGGAATCCCCTAAAAATTCCTTTTGTAGTTTAGATAATTCCATTTCATTTTTCGTTGCTGGCTTTTTAACAATATTCGTTAAAAAAGAGCTCAAACAAAACATTCCAATAGAAAATAACATAATACCCCAATGAACATATATCATCGCAAATATCGCAAGTAATGCATTGATGAAACCATCATATATCGCAAATAAACTTTTTACCGCAGCCTCAATACGAATTACATCATTATTCATTGCGGAATTATAATAATCAATATCAACTGTTTCATTCTGAGACATTGCCTCTCCAACTTCATTTCTATATTGTATCAATGCATACTTCGCACACTTATTTTGCATAACATAATATAGATAGTTTGTACTATGTGCACATGTCCAAAATAATAAATTAACCAATTCCGCATAAAAAGCATAGATATACTTTTGATCAATAATATTTTGAAGAAATACAGTATTATTTAAAGCAGCTAGAATTGTAAAAATCGCAGGTAATGTTGCCATAGCACCTGTTAATATCGCATATGAATAATGTCCTTTAAATAACATGTATATTTTTTTCTTTGATGTTTTTTCCATATAATCACCTCTTATCAAATCTTACTATATTATATATAGTACTATTCAACAAATATTTCAATCTCTTTTTCAAATTATACGGATATATTTTATGCATTTTTTTAATTCAAATAATTCACATTATGAATTGAAATAATTTTAATCCCTATAACATTTCATATATAATATTCATATGAAAGATTTAATTAACAATCGTTGGCTACTTTTAAATTACTTTAATTCTGCTAATCTTAAAGAAACAAATGGACAAGTAGCTAGATTTATACTTGAAAATCCACTTCTTTTTGAAAATAAAACACTTACACACATTGGTGAAACTTCTTGTTTTTCAGAACCAACACTATCTAGATTTTTCAATAATGTTTGTTATGCAACATATTCAAGCTTCAAAAAAAATGATTTAATCACAAAAAGAAAATTTGAAAAATCACTAGTTAATCTTCCTAGTATTATGAAAGAATCTCGAGATATGTATTCTTACTTACAAGATAGCCAAGATATACTATTCTCGAAAGATACTATAAAATGGCTTACAGATAAAATTATTAACGCAAGAAGAGTTCTTATTTTAGGACCATCTTCTCTATTAAGTTTTTCTGTGCAGTTACAGAATATTCTTCTATATTTTAATAAATTAATTTATTTACCATCTAACTATTATTCACAACTTACTTTAATACAGGAAATGAATGAATTTGATCTTGTTATTACTGAAAGTTCTTCTTTTGCGTGGTTAGATTCATCTATAGTTTATGAAAGTGTAAATAGATTAAGAAATACCCCTTGTGATAAAGTGGTATTATGTTTAGCTAACACAGAACCTCCTTCTGATTTCCAGATAGATAACACAATCACTATTTCACTCACCAACAAACCTACTTTTTTTTTCAGATTCTATATTTTGTTTGTTTTATCAATTACTCACAATGAATTGTTTCTTGGAATTATCAAAAAAAGAATAACCATTTAAAAAGCATTGGAAAATTCGGCACTCTAAAATCAGTCGGGGTTGGGGTCACCCTTCAAAATAAGTTGGGGTCGA
>CAVKTV010000192.1:0-2876 GCA_963659075.1 Lachnospiraceae bacterium
GAAGAATTCTGGGAAGCATATCCTAAGAAAGTTGAGAAGAAGGAATGCAAAAAAGTATTTCCAAAAATCATTACTTCTGAAGAAGTTTTCGATGAAATGATGAATGGAATGAAAAAAACAGTAATTGCAAAATTTGAATATGAAGATGATACGACATATATTCTTCATCCATTGAAATTTCTAAAAGATGAACGTTGGAATGATTCACCATTTACATCACCTAAGTCTAAATCAAGTAATAGCGTGAATGAAAATGGCATAAAAGTCGAAATGCCATATTACATGGAAATGCAACAAGATTTGCAAGAACTCGGAATAGAGTGGAATGAAGATAACAAAAAGAAATATGCAGAAGAAGTTCTTAAAAAAGGGAAATGGTTAGATGGTGATGAAATTACAGAGGAGCAGAAAAAGAGTTTAGAAGAAGTGATAAATAAAAAAACTACATCATTTGCCGAAAGCTTAGATTCAATGCTGAAATTATTTAAACTTCAATTAATGCTTGATAAAGACAAAGAATCAATGAAAGTTATCATTCCAAAAGAATTAAAAGAAAAAATCGAAGAAGTTAAAAAAATTGACGATAGACCACCAACAGATGAGGAGTGGAAATGGATTTGTTCTATTCAACACCAACTACAACTTGTTGATGAAAATGGAGAAGAAAGCAAAGAAGAAAAGAAAAGGTTGAATGTAGAAGATTTACCATTTTAAAAATCAAAAAATGAAAATGAAAAGGAGAAATTGAAAATGAAAATTACAAGTGTATTAAACATCAAGGGAGGTACTGCAAAATCCCTTACCGCAGAAATGATTGGAAGATCATATGCATCGATTGGCAAAAAGACATTGCTAGTTGATGCAGATGGACAAGGTGACTTGTCTGATATGATTCTTCCAAATGAAGATTTTGAAAATACTAACAAGACTCTTGCAGGCTTACTTGAAGGAAAATGTGAGATTAACGAATGCATTTGGAAAACAGATGTAGATAATTTATATCTAATTCCTTCAAACATGGATTTATTTGATGTGATATACCAATTGCAAGGAACAGGTGGCTCTGATTTCGTACTATCTAAAAAACTACGTGAATTAGATTTTGATGAAATCGTTATTGATAACAATCCATCAATCAACAAAATGACATACAATGCAATTTATGCATCTGATGAAATCATCTGCTCAACGAGTATTGGCAAAAAGACACTCAAGGGAGTAAGAAATACTAGAAAAACTGTGGTGCAATCTTTGGATAATTTACCATTTGATAAACCATTGAAATTTACAATCTTACTAACGATGATTGGTAGAAATAACATTAACAAAGATGTTTCAAAACAACTTAGAGAATTGTATGGTGATTCTGTTTTAAAAACTGAAATCAGATGGCAACAAAAACCAGTACAAGATGCTGAATTCAATTCAAAATCATTACTAGATTACGATAGCGGTGTTAGTAATGATTACAAAGCAATGTTCAAAGAAATTTTAGAAAGAGAAGGTAAATAATCATGGCAATTGATATCAAAGGAATGTTTGGAAATAATGATGAATTTGATGATGCGAAGAAACTAAAAACGTATCTCATGGATTTAGCGGAAATTGATACAAACGAGAATAATGTATTTTCCAAAATGAATGAAGATGAGATTAATACCAAGTTAGCTGATAGCATTGAAAAAATTGGATTGATTGAACCAATCAGAGTGAAATTAAAAAATAACAGATATGTTCTCGTGTCTGGAGAAAGAAGATATAGAGCAATGTGTTATCTCAGTGACAACAACAGACATTACTCATACAACGGAGTAGATATTACTGGAAAAGCACCAGTAAATGTATCACAAGTTGGAGAAGGTGGCGAAATGATAGAAATCATTTCTGCAAATGCGAGTAGAGATTTAAACAAGGAAGATAAAGAAACGATTGTAAAGGTTACAATCACAAATCTAAAACAAAAAATTGAGTTTGGAGAAATCGATGAAAAGGTAATTGGTTCAAAGGCTCAATGGTTATCAGAAGTAACGGGATATTCTGAACACTTCTGTAAAGATTGCTTGGCAAAGTATAACAAAGAGGAAAAAGAAGCGGAAGCAGAACCAATGGCTAGTCCAGAAGATGAACCAAAAGAAAAAGAAATAAGTGCAAAGAAAGAGTTGAAGAAGTATTGTAAATCACTTCATAAATTTGCAGACAAGATGAATGAAACAGATATCGAAGCCATCGTGAATGCTGATGAAATTGAAATTGAAGATGTTCAAGCACTAAAACTTGCATACAATGCAATAGCTCAACAGATACTCCATCTTCAAAAAGTACTTAAAGAAAAAGGAGAATAATTGTGACGGGCGAAAACGCCCGTCTACCAAAACACAAAAAATGAAAGGAGATACTTATGAGATTCGAGGTTGAATTAAACGATTATGATACAGAGTTATGGAATCAGATTTTAGGAACAGAGGAACTTGCAAAAGTGGCAGAAATTACTTTCTTGAAATACACTGATGAAGGATATTCAGAAGATGTTGCATATCGTTATGCAGAAGCAGAACAAAAGAGATATGCGGTATCAAAGGCAATTAGAATGCTACATAAGGAAATGCGTGAAAATGGATGAATATTTTGTAGCAATCTCAATAAACGAAGGTGATGTGCAAGCGAAAGAATGGTTTCATTCTTTGCTAGAAGCCAGAAAATGGGCAGAGGACTATGAAGGCACAGATTATACTGTGACGATTTATAAGAACGCTGAACCTACACCATTTCTAAAATATGACAAAAAGAGCTTGTTTTAAGGCGAATACAAAGCGATTTCTGATTAGATGATAAATAGACCATATTTTATAAAACGAAGGAAAATAGGCTAAAAAGAA
>CAVKTV010000193.1:0-2855 GCA_963659075.1 Lachnospiraceae bacterium
GGATTATTGACTGTAACTCCTTTTAAAGCTTGTATTATTACCATAAATGTGTCGAAATTAACGACAACATAATTATCGATATCAATTCCATATATATTCCCTAATCCATTCAATGTATTCTCAATTCCAACTAAACCTAAATGTGTCAACTTATCTCGTTTATTATCATAATATGGATTTTGAACCCATGAGTCTCTTGGCAAATTCGAAATGAGAATTTGATGAGTATTTGGATTGACAGTGACTGTCATATCAACATCTGTTCTTCCTTGTAATGATAATTCCCCAGAAGTATCATTTCCTCCAAAGAATATCGTAAATGGTTTTGTTGTCATATCAACCGCTACTGTATCTGCAGCACTAGAATCAATTGTTCGATCGATGGAATATAAAACCTTTGTATCTGTTTCAAAGTTTTCAAAGCCTTCAATATCCGATATTGTCGCAGCTAATGCCTCTGACATAATCAAAATATCAGAATGATTTTCATAGAATGCTTGTACATCTTCTGATAAAGAGGCTTTATCTAAAGTTTGTACTTGTTTTCCACATAGATCTTTTAGTTGTTTTACTGCGTATTGTTGATTCACAGAATCTGTTGCGATTGTCGTTCCATACACTGCATCGGCATAATCTGTCATATCAACATTTTTGAAATTCCCATTACTATCCGTTTCTGGTAATGTAATTGTATTTTGGAATGTATCCGCATGTTCTGCTTTATATTCATCTGTTAATACATATAAATTGATTCTAACTTTATCACCTAATGCACTTTCAAATAAAGCTGTAATTTTATTAATGTAATATGGTGTTAAAATACTGACAATTCCTAAACAAACAGCCAAAAAGCAGTTGATAAATTTTTGAATACGATTTCTTGGTGAGAAAACTGATGAAAAAATACCAGTTAATACAACGATTCCTAATAAGATAAACAATACAAGAAATGCCCACTTTGTAGGAAACATTGGCGCTGTAAAGAATACAATACTTGTTGTAATAGAAGCGATAACTAATAATAACCAATAAAACTGAGAAGATAATCTTCTCTTTCTCTTTTTCTTCTTACGTACTGGTCTTTGATAGATATCTTCTTCCATCATTTCAACTTTTCTTTTCTTTTTAGCCATTATTTTCCTCTGCCACTAATTTTCCAATTAGTACATATCTTCCATCATCCGTATCATAATTACATGTACTTAACATAACGATTCTATCTGTTGATTCAACCGTTTGATTTGATGTAAATGTAGAATTTGATACAAAACGATTCACATAAGACATAAAATCTTCATCATCATTAAAAGATGTTCGGATATAGTCATCTTGTCCATCTGTTAGAATACCCGCAATAGGATATACAACATATGTTTGTGCTTCCGTATAGATATGAAGTTCTTGATGTGTATCGTAATATGATGCATCTTTAAACTTCTCAATTGCCGCAAACATTGTTCCATTTCTCATATTATGCGCATATAAAACAGTATTTCGATCACTAAAATCACTGTTATTATTCACATCCATGAATACACAACCTGAATTATTGTATTCTCCATTAAACATATGTTTTAGATAATATTCATTATCATCACCCTGAACAAATGGATAATCCACTGTACTATCATCCATGCGAATCCATCCAACAAAATCAGGATTCATACTTTTTAAGGATTCCCAATCAAATTCAGGACCTGTTGTTTCATCTTCCGTATCAATTACAACTTGTGGAACAAGTTTGTCATATGTATCTTTACTTTCCTGATATTCATGTAATTCTTGATATAAATTCCAACCAGAAAAGATAGCGATACCTAAACATATCACAATCAATATATCTGTTAAGATTCTACCAAACTTTGTCAGTTTTCTTTTTTTCTTAGCCATAATTTTATCTTTCAAACATATCTATTCTAGTCGTATTGTAAATAAGATTCAAGAAACGCAAAATCACTTGAAAATATCCCAAATACTGAAAGTTGTTTTGTTGTAAACTTTGTTATAAGCTTTCTTCTTTGGATCAAGCCAACCTCTACCTTTTTTACCATATCCAGGAATCAATGCTTTTTTGATTGTTCTCGTTACTCTACCTTTTGTTCGAGCCGAAATACTTTTCTTTAATGATGGTTTACGCATTCCTACTTTCATAACTAGTCCTCATTTACAAACTTATTATATCATTTCACGTTTTTCCTATTCTTAAGAATACAATAGTTATTGTTGTTTATTGATATTCGTTTCTTTTGAAATATAAATTGGTCTATTTTTAGTTTCTAAATATGTTTTTGCCAAGTATTGTCCTAAAATTCCAATACATAACAATTGAATACCACCAATCAACATAATAATACATACCAAAGATGGCCATCCACTTGTTGGGTCACCAAATACCAATGTTCGCACAATAATGACAATGATCATGATTAACGCAATGAAGGAAAAGAATACACCAAATACGGAAGCTATTTGTAATGGTTCCACTGAAAAAGCAGTAATACCTTCTAAAGAATACTTAAACAATTTCCAAAATGACCACTTTGTTTCTCCAGCCACTCTTTCTACATTTTCATATTCGATCCATTTTGTATTAAAACCAATCCATCCAAAGATACCTTTTGAAAAACGATTATATTCACACATAGATATAATTGCGTCTACCATTTTTCGATTCATCAAGCGATAATCTCTAGCACCATCCATAATATTCGCATCAGAAATATGGTTCATGATTTTATAGAATAATCTGGCAAAGAAAGAACGAACAGGAGGTTCACCTTTGCGTGTTACTCTGCGTGTTGCAGCACTATCATAACCTTCTTCTTTGACTGCTTGATACATTTCTGGTAGTAGAG
>CAVKTV010000194.1:0-2850 GCA_963659075.1 Lachnospiraceae bacterium
TCTTGTTTTACTAAATGATTTTGTAATAATTCAGCACTTCCCATGATTGTTTGAAGTGGTGTTTTTAATTCATGAGAAACATTCGCTGTAAATTCTTTTCTTGTTCTCTCTGCTTCATATGTATTTGTTACATCAAACGCTAAGATAGAGATTCCAGTAAAAACAGAATGGGAATAGATTGGATTAGCGATAATACGAATGATGGCTTCATCTTTACGTATTGTTGTTTCTGCTTCTTTTCCTTGTTTAACTTTTTTGATCAATTCTTGAATATCTTCATTTTGAATGATTGTATTTGCATCATTACATTGAAATAATTGATAAGCAGCTTGATTAACAGAAACAATCTCTTGATCTGTATTTAATAGAACCAATCCTTCTGAAATACTATTCGTAACTGCTTGGAATTCTTTTTTCTTTTGATGTAAGTCATCTAATTGTTTTTGAATCTGTGTATTTTGAGAATCTACCCGTTTTAACAATGGTAAGATTTCTTCATACGTATCATTAGAAAGAGGGGCATCTAAGTCAATTGCGTTGATTGGTTCAGCAATCTTCTTTGCCAAGTGATTGGATAATAATCCAGATATTGTGATGGCTAAAACATAGATCCAAAGAATTGGTGTTAATAAACGAATCATTAATAACCATACCGTATCATATGTTTCCGCAACTCTTAAAACAGTTCCATCATCTAATTTAATTGCGTAATAGATGTTTTGTTGTAACATAGTGGAACTATAACGAATGGAAGAACCTTCACCATCAGAAATAGCCTTCTTAAACTCTTCTCTAGAGGAATGATTTTCCATTGTAGAAGAATTAACTTGTGTATCGTATAGAACACTACCATCACTATCTAACCAAGTCACTCTATACTCTGAATCATGAATGGATTCTAGATATGATTGACCATCTTTTTCTACACCAACAGAAGCTAGATTGGCTTCCTTGGATAATTGCGTTACTTCAATGCTAACAAAGTTCTTATTCAAAACAAATATCATCAATGCCATGCATATTGTTAATGTGATGATCATGCAGGCCAATATATTTCTAAATAATTTCTTTTTCATACATGTGCCTCATAACGATATCCAACACCACGTACAGTTGTAATGCGATTGCCTTCATCTTTGAGTTTTGCACGTAATGTACGAATATGAACATCTACGGTTCTTGTTTCACCATAGTATTCTACTTCCCAGATTTTATTTAATAGCGTTTCTCTTGTATAAACAATTCCAGGATGAGAAATAAATAGTTTTAGTAACTCATATTCTTTGAGTGTTAATTCAATGGTTTCTCCGTTGATCTTAACAATATGAGAATCAAGATCCATCTCAATATTTCCTGAAGATAAAGAATTACTAACAGATTTATTACTTCTTCTTAACACAGCTTTGATTCTAGAAACCATTTCCATCATTCCAAATGGTTTCGCTAAGTAATCATCTGCACCAGTATCTAAACCTTTGATCTTGTCGTATTCTTCACCCTTAGCTGAAGCAATGATTACAGGGATATCCATTGTATCTGGATTTTTCTTTAACTTTGTTAAGATGGAGATACCATCTTCATCTGGTAACATGATATCTAACAAAATTAAATCTGGCTTTTCATTCTTTAATTCTAAGAAAAATGTTTTACCATCTTCAAACCCTTTTGATTCAAAACCAGTGGATTGTAAAGTGTATGTTTCAATTTCTCGAATGCTTTTATCATCTTCTACACAATATATCATCGTCATATATGTACCATCCTTCAAACAAATAGTATGTTCCTTATGTAAAATACTATACAATCCAATTGTAAAAAATGTGTAAACTATTTTACATTTCTTGTATTTATGTAAAGAAAAACAAAAATCATCACAATTAAATATTCTTTTTGATTAAAACACCATATTCCATATAATATTTTTTATCAAAATATACAGTTTTCATATTTGGATGTGCATTTGCCCATTTGTCGTATGTTAAAAGAAGATAGTTGTTTTGAACGCATTCGTTAAATAAAATTGGAGTATAACTAATATTAGAATCTCTAATTGTTAATGAAATATGTAATTCTTGAATATCATGTCTAATCTTATCTGATATTTTATTGTATCCTTGATACATCATAACAAGTGTTTGATTCTCTAGTTCGGTAAAACTAATCGTATTATATTTTGCGAGCGGATTTGTGATAGGAACCGCTAAACAAATTTCAGTATCATCTAGATAATAGAAATCAAGAAGTGGATTATTGATTTCTACTTCTTTCGGAATGCATAAACAGTTGATTGTATCATCTTCAAATAGTTTGAATATATCTTTAAAATCAGAAATAAAAGGTGATATTGGCACAAGTTTAACTTTGTTTGATACGTTATGTTGAGGTAAAGACTGTATCCAATTTGCCATTAAGTGCGTTGGAAAAATAAATGAAGTTCCAATTTTAATATCGTGAGTAGAATTTATACTTTGTGTAATCAATCTTGTTTCTGAGAGTATTTTTTCTGATTCTTTCATGATTGATAAAGTTTTGTAGTAAAAAAAATCTCCTGCACGTGTAAGTTGAATTCCATTTTTCTTTCGATAAAACAATTGAACACCAATTTTTTCTTCTAATGAATTGATTTGTTTTTGAACTGCTGGAGCACTAATGTATAGTTTTTTCGCTGCTTTGGAAAAACTACCATTTTCTATAACACACACAAATGTATCTAATAGTGGATCATACATATCATTATCCCTTTCTTTTAACTTTAAATTATCATATGGCTCTTCTTTTAGGGCTTTTCTTCATTTAGTATAAACTAAAAGTTAATAAAAGTTACAAAAAAATTTAGTTTTTATTAACTAA
>CAVKTV010000195.1:0-2842 GCA_963659075.1 Lachnospiraceae bacterium
ATGTCTTTGTTACCAACCAAACATATTCACTTCTTTTCATTCTACCTTCTATTTTTAAAGAAGATACGCCAGCATCTAATAATTCTGGTAAACGATCAATGATATTCAAATCTTTTGGAGAAAGTAGATAATTTCCTTCTTTGAAAGAAGAACTATCTTCATGAAAGTATTGTAATCTACAACATTGTGCACACATTCCTCTATTCGCGCTTCTATTTTTCACCGCAGATGACATCATGCATTCTCCACTATAAGAAATACAGATTGCACCATAAGAGAACACTTCAATTTCTACACCTTTCTTGCAAGCTTGTTGTATAACTTCAATCGGTGTTTCTCTAGCTAAAACAACTCTTTCCACTCCTTCTTTTTTCATAAATTCAACACCTTTTAAATTATGAATATGCATCTGTGTAGAACAATGAACTGGCATATCTGGATAACACGTTCTGACATAGTGAAATAAACCAAGATCTTGAATCAATATTGCGTCACAATCATTTTCATAAAGAAAATCAACTTCTTTTTTAGCGTTTTCAATTTCACTTTCAAATAACATTGTATTGATCGTACAATAAATTTTGACATTTCTAGTATGACAATAATGAATTGCTTCTATAAATTCTTCATGAGAAAAGTTTCCTGCAAAAGCACGTGCAGAAAAAGATTTTAAACCTAGATATACCGCATCACATCCACCATTGACTGCAGCTATCAGTGCATCCATATTTCCAGCTGGAGCCAACAATTCAACTTTTTTCATGTATTTCCTCCAAAATAATTCGATAAGATTCTACAAGATCTTCTAATCGCAATCTAGCGTTAGCGGAACTTGTTGATGGTAATCCAATATATTTAATATTTAAATCAATATATTTTTCATATAAAGAAAGAGCTTTTTTTCCTGTTAAGAAAATTGTATGAATTTCCGTTTGATTTAATAAAGATTCGATATCATTCACAACAACATCTGATATGGATGCATCGCTACTACCTTGAATCGAACAAGAATGTATCACATCCCACAATGCGATATGATGTTTTTGACAAAATGAAATGTAATCATCTATTTCTTCATCAAATACGATTTCCATCACTTTCCAAAAACGATTATTTTTATTTGCGTAATAAAACTGTTTTTCTCTAGAAATGACAGATGGAAATGACCCAAGAATTAATATTTGACTTTTTTCATCATAAACAGGTGAAAAAGGATGTACGATATGATTTACTTTTCCCATTCTTTTGCGAGTCCACCTTCTGCCGTTTCTTTTAATGAAAGAGGTAATAAAGAACCTGTTTCCTTCATTGTTTCAACGACCATATCAAAAGATACCAAATGTTTTCTAAAACGAGATAGATATTTTGAAAGATTTGCGGAATCTACCGCTCTTCTAACACCAACTGCGTTTCTTTCAATACAAGGAATCATAACATAACCCATAACTGGATCACAAGTTAACCCAAGATTATGTTCCATTCCGATTTCAGCAGCGTATTCGATTTGTTCACGATTTAATCCTTTAAGATAAGCACAAGCTGCAGCTGTCATAGAAACTGCAGTTCCTACTTCTGCTTGGCATCCGCCAACAGCTCCAGAAATCGTTGCGTTTGTTTTAACTACATTCCCAAATATTCCAGCTACTATTAATGCATTAATGCATTTATCGCGTGTAATTTCACAATCGTTATATGCATAATACATAAAAGCCGCTAATACACCACAAGCACCAAGTGTAGGTGCAGTCACACAAGTATGACCATCCGCATTTTCTTCACTTGCAGCTAAAGCATATGCCATAAGACGCACATCTCTTTGATCTGCCATATTCGCTTTTAAACCTTGTAAATATAAATCATGTGCAGACCTTTGCATATGCAGCTTTCCAGGAAGTTGTCCTTGTGCTTGTAAACCATTCGAAACACATGTACACATTGCATCAAGAATTGTACTTAAATATTCTCGTATTCCATTTTCATGTCTTTCAACATATTGGATCAATGATTCTTCATTTTCAGAAGTTACATCAAAAATATCCTTGAGATTTTTTTCAGAATAAACTTCATCATTAAAATCAACTGGATATTCCTTGATTTGAATACTTCCTCCACCAATGGAAAAAATCGTCCATTTTACTTTCTCATTTCCATTTTGATCTAATCCATATAAATAAAATCCGTTTGGAAATGGTTCATTCCACTCTAATTTAAAATCAACTTTACAATTTCCACCTAATGTTTCTTGAATAACGGAATCTGTACTATGTCCTTTTCCAGTTAAAGACAAAGAACCATATAGTTCAACACGGTATGAATCAAATTTTCCATTCACTTTTAGAAATAAATTACAAGCTCTTTCAGGAGCTAATGTATGAGAAGAAGATGGTCCTCTTCCAATCTTATATAGTTCTTTGATACCTTGCATTCTGTCTTTCTCCATTTTCTATTAGAAAACTTTCAAAACTAGTCTTCGCATCTAGTGTTCCTTGTTTGATTCCTTGATCAAGATTCGCTAATGCATTTAAATATTTTAATACCGTTTTAGAATTTAACGTATTAGAATCCTTTAATACATAATATACATATCCACTTTTCACATGCATTCGTGTACCAATTTCATCATTGGAATATCCTTGTTCATGTAGTAATCTCATATTATAAATAGAACGTAAACGTTTCGATAACAAGCTAATCATTGTTGTATAATCATAGCTCGCTAATAACATGTCATCGACTGCTTTTAAACATCCTTCTAAATCTCCAATTGTAAATGCTGAAGTTAAATGAAAGATATTTACTTCTGTATTTAAAGAAACTAGATGTTTAATATCTTGTAATGTAT
>CAVKTV010000196.1:0-2798 GCA_963659075.1 Lachnospiraceae bacterium
ATCATATTCTGTCTTAACAGATTCACACATCAATATTTCATCTACGATTGCATCTAGTTGTTTTCTATAAGGTATCATATTCGCTGATCCATATTGCAATCTACCCGTAACGGGTAGTTGCGAATAAAGGTCAGCAATATTCTGCAATGTTTCGTAGGATAAATCTTCTAATACCTTTGATTTTGAAAGTACATTCTTTCTCAATGGTTCTATATCTTTTAAGTTGTACTTACTTACATCTTTTCCTATTGAATTTTCATAGGTCTGTTTTCTAGAAAGAAATTCATTAAAAAAGGTGGTCTTTAAAACCGCCAATTCTTTTTTAGTGAATTTACCCTTTTCTCTTGTTTGCTCTTTTTCACAGAAAATAATATGCATATGTGGGTGTTCTGTGTTTGTGTGATAATCTTCCCACCAAACAAAATTATTTGGATTCATATGCAATTTACTAAATGATTTATAAAGTGCAAGTTTTGCTATGTTTGCCATATCGTTTTGGTCAGTAATCATATAATGTTCTAATAGCTCTTTACTATCTAAAGATACAATCAATTGCCATGCAATTTCATCATCCTTGTTAAATACATCTTTAGAGTGTTCTCTCCATTCATTTCTTTCTTCTTCAGTAAACAGTTTACCTTCATTACTCATAGTAAAGTATTTACCATCAGCATTAGAATTCATAATAGCCTTATCTCTAGAAGTATAACCAACCATAGATGATTCTTTTTCTTCCTTATTTATAGATTCTTCAGTAGCAACTTTTCTTGCGGTGTAATTAGAGAATCTTCCAAACAAACTCTCATGTGTAATCGTTCCTTTAAACTCACTCCCTTTAGGTGCGTGTTCTCCATGAACAAAAAACATTGTTTTTATGATTACCTCAGCAGACATACAAAACTCCTTTCTAGAAAACAGACGGGCAATCACGCCCATCATATAAATTCATACTTTAAAACTTTAAACTTTTTATCTTATCCCAAAACAAAAAGTCCCGTAGGACAAAATGGGACAAACATTTTTACTTGTTAAAAAAGCTCTTGCTAAAAACTACTTTTGACTTACCATCGTCCTCTTTAGCACCGATAACAATCTTTCCGTCCTCTTGAGCTTCTTTAGAAGTTTCTTTTTCACCTTCACGGGCGGATTCGCCCGTCTGTTCATCAAAGGCACTCTTTTCTTCCTTAGGTTGTTCTTCAACCTCATGGGCGATTTCGCCCTTCTGTTGATTTTCACCAAATAACTTTTCATAATCTTCATTTAACTTTTGATATGAATCTTTAAATTTCTTTAGTTCACTGATTCTTTCTTCAAGACTAGAAATGTTTGTTTCAGATTCTTCAATCAATTTTTTTAATTCATTTATTTCTGATTCACTTTTAGTGATTTCAGCATCAATTTCTTTAACATTTACTTCCATCATTCTGCCTCCATTCTGTCATTAATTTTTAATTCAATTGCTTTTTCAAATTCTTTTACTCCATCAAGATAATTCTTTTTGATTTTCTGTGCCTCTCCAAGTTCCTCAACATTCATGCCTCCAAGCATTAACTTTTGTGCTAGGTAAACTCTTTCTACCATAGCATCAGTTTCCATCAAAAGACGTTGAGCAATTGGTTTCATTGTTTCCTCGATTTGTGTTTTCATCACATCGAGGTATACGTCATTGTTTGTGCTATCAGCTTGAATTTTTATAACATACAAATTTTTAATAGCTTCATTGATTACTTGAGAACTATTAACTGTTCCCATCATTCCGTTTTTTTCATAATATGCAATTAGTTCGCTAAGCATCTGAAAAACATCAGAATCTAAGCGAGCAGAAATTCTTGTATCTTTAGCCATAATATCTACTCCAATTCACCTTTTTTATTTGTCAGACAACTGTCTGACAATGTCTGACAATGTCAGACAAACGAAAATAAATTTGTCAGACAATGTCTGACAATGCGAAAAAACTGTCAGACAACTGTCTGACAAAAAGAGAAAAGAAAATCGAAGAACCAAACCACGAATATTCTGCAAGAATATGCGAAAAAATCGAGCGTTGCTCGATTGTTCTCACCGAGCTTTGTCTGACAATTTGTCAGACAAACTCCTTAACCTGCTTACTATCTAAATCAGAAGAAAATAAGAAGATTTTACGAGATATCTTTCGATTTAACGAACCTTTTTTAATCGAGTAAAATTCAAACATTATTTTCATCCTTTCGTGAAAAGCTCATGCTGAGGTAATACACCTTGGCCATGAGCTTTGAAAAAAATTTGGAAATCAGTACGCCCTATTCGTGCCATTCCAAATTTATGTATCTTCTTTTTATATCTTTTGAACCTCTATTTGAATACAACTTTGAATTGCTTCCTTTTATCTGAACCTTGTTCTCATTCCACAATTCAGTGTATTTTGGAAGAAGCAAATCATTGTAAAAATGTTCAATTTCTTCTTCCGTTCCCATTAAACGTATCTCCATACAATCACCTAATAAAAGTGACGGGCGATCACGCCCGTCTACTCATACCTTTTCTAAATTTAATCATAGGATTGTTGTTCGTTAGCACCACTTTCTTCCATCGTGTCACCATTGACGATTTTTAATAAATCTTCTGTCATATATCCATCATCAAAAATAATGACTCCCATTTTGGAAATGTAATGAACAAAATATTTATCATTTTCATCTTTTGTGACATAGCAATAAAACTCTGCATAATCTCCTAAACGATGATGTTTACCATTTGCATCATCATAATCTTTCGCATATCTTCCAAAGGAATAATATCTGTACAAATTCAATGCC
>CAVKTV010000197.1:0-2780 GCA_963659075.1 Lachnospiraceae bacterium
GCCATTGCCTTAGGGACTGTATTTAGTTTGTATTGGAGAAAGCTCTTAAAAGTATTTAGAACTTTGTTCAGAGTAAAAAGTAATCATCATAGTGAAAATGAAAGTGATGAAATCATCTTTACAGATCCTACAGATAAAAAACAAATAACTCCAAATGATATTAAAGAAAGAGAAATTAAAGATTGTAAGGATAAATTCTTATCTGTTCATACAGATAAGAAAGAGAAAAAAGATACAGAAGAAAATAATTCTTTATCAAAGAAAATCATTACAATTATCATTGATTTAATACCTGGTTTCTTAATTGTTTGTGCGATTACATACATGTTATGTTATTACGCACCATTAGAAATCTACATGAATAATAAAATAGAATTTTGGTTTGATTATTCTGTGTTACAACCACAATTATTAGAACTCTGTTGGACATTCTTAAGAATAGGATTCTTAATTGTGATTGCTTGTTATGTCATTCATAAGAAAGTTTATCATGGTGCTTTATGTGCTGGTGTTTCAGCTTTAGTGATTCTATATGTACAAGGAAACTACTTAGCTAGTAATCTACCAGGCATGGATGGTTCTGAGATTGATTGGACACAATATATGCCTGAGATGGAACAATCAGCTATTTTATGTTTATTAGTCATTATTGTAGTTGCAGTATTATTTAGAGTCTTAAAAGAAAAGAAGTTTAAGTATGTAGTTGATTTTACCTGTGTATTGATTATTGCGATGTTAGTGATTTCTTTGGCTGATATCAATAATAAAAAGAATGGTACTGCAGATAAACAAAATGATTATGTCATTTCTAAGAATAATGAATATGATTATTCTAGTGATCAAAACTTTATTATATTTGTAGTAGATGCGTTTGATTCAGAAACATTTAATAACATTGTTTCTAATGATGAATACTATAGAAATATCTTTGATGGATTTACATACTATCCAGATACAGTAGGTGCGTATACTTTTACTTCTCGATCAATTCCTTTTATCATGTCAGGTACATGGTATGAGAATGATGGTGATTATCAAGAATTTGAAGCACAAGCAGTATCTGATTCTCCAATCTTAAAGGTATTAGAGAATGAAGGATATCGTTTAGATGCATATGAAGATGAATTCTTATTTGATAATGATCTAAGTAGATATTCTAATGCAGTAGAAACGGAAACCTATTTATCAGATGAATATACTTTTAGAAATGAAGAATTGAATTTAGCATTGTATAAATATATGCCTTATTTCTTAAAAGGAAACTATGAAGTAAACCTAGATTCCTTTAATGAAACAAAAGAATCTACTGATCCTGATGTTGTATATTACACAATGAATGATGTAGATTACTACAATGATCTACAAACAACAGAAATCACAACAACAGATCAAAAAGTATTCAAATTCATTCATATTGAAGGTGCACATGTTCCGTTTAACTATGATGAAGATATGAACGTCATTGAAGATGGAACATATGAACAGAAACAAAAAGCGACACTCAAAATATTGAATGAATATATTCAGAAGCTAAAAGAATCTGATGTATATGACAACTCAACGATATTGATTATGGGTGATCATGGATATGTTCCTTATCCAACAGATGATGAAAATGTTTATATGGCTAGAAACAACCCATTATTAATGGTAAAGAGTGTAGGAGAGCACCATGATTTACAATGGAATGATTCTGCAATCTCTTATGACTATTTACAACAAGCATATCAGAATCTATTAGATGGTGCAGATGGTAATACATGTTTTGATGGTATTGAAGGTTCTAGTGAAGGTAGACGTTTTATGTTGTACTACTATACACAAGAAAATACGATTTACGAATATTATCAAACAGGATACGCTACTGACATGGATACTATGATTGCGAGTGGAAATGTTTATGAATACACAGGTGATCATCCAGAATATAATCATGAATAATTATTAATATAGAAGGGAGCTTTCATATGTATAGAAATGCAATTATATTAGCAGCAGGTAAGTCTATGAGATTTGCACCTTTTACATATGAAAAACCAAAAGGACTTTTCTGTGTAAGAGGAAAAATATTAATTGAAAGACAAATTGAACAACTACAAGAAGCAGGTATCTATGATATTTATATTGTTGTAGGATACATGAAAGAAAAGTTCTTTTATCTAGAACAAAAGCATGGGGTTCATTTAATTGTTAATAATGAGTTTGGTAAGAAAGGAAATCTATATTCTTTATATCAAGCAAAAGAGCATTTGAATAATACATATGTTTGTTGTGCAGATCAGTATTTCATCAATAATCCTTTTCAGATTGTAAATGAAGATAACGTATCATTTCGTTATGTTGCCTACCAAACAGGAAAGTATAGAGAATTTGGTATTAGTAAATCAGATGCGAATATCATTACGGAAGTGCGATATGGCGGAAATGATTCCTATGCGATGGTGGGACCAGCATATTTGAATGAACGTTTTTCTAAAGTCTATAAGAAATTATTAGAGAATGAAATCAATGATTTTGGTGTTGATGCATTATTTTGGGAAGAATTCTATGCAATCCATATGAAAGAATTATCTTTATACTCAAAAAGTGTTGAAAAAGACGATGTATTAGAATTTGATAGTATCGATGATTTAAGAAGATTTGATTCTGATTTTCTGGCGAATGTAGATTCAGATATTATTACGAACATTTGTTCTGTGTTATCTTGTGATCCAAATGAAATCAAAGATATTAATATTATTAATGCTGGTTTAACAAATGTATCTTTCTCTTTTGTTTGT
>CAVKTV010000198.1:0-2754 GCA_963659075.1 Lachnospiraceae bacterium
GTGGTGTGCCATTCTGTTCTACACTTGGCATCTTTGAATACAATCGTGTTGGATGTGATGTGGGCCTGGATTGGAATGATGTATTGTATATGCGTTTCTTCCATAGAGAACGTGTTTCCACAAAGCACTCTTTAGCCAATACGATCTTTAGAAGACAAATCAATACACGTGCTTATTTATCTGATCCTGACGTATTTTTCTTAAGAGATGAAAATCTCAAATTAACAAAGGCACAAAAAGAGATGTTGATTACAATCGATGCGTTATTAGGTGGTGTATTTCTAACAAGTGATAATCCATCAAACTACACATCTGATCAAATTGATCAATATCATCACTATCGTCATCTATCTACAGCCACAAATATCCATACAACAATGTACGATAAGATACTCACCATCCAATATGATCTAGATGGTAAAACACATACATATACTTGTGATACAAGTATTCTTTAATGGGAACAACGATTGTTCCCATTTTTTATCTTAAATATTCTTTTTCTAATTCTTTTCTTTTCAATACTTGTATCTTCTTATACTTCATTCGAATATACCCCTTCTTTTCTAGCTCATCTAATACTCTAGAAACTGTAACACGATTCAATTGTACACAATTAGCTATATCTTCATGTGTGTATGGTAATACACCATTATGTATTTCTTTATCTATAGCGTCTTCTTTTGTTGTATCCAGTAAAAAATAAACAACTTTTTGATAGCGATTATAATCACGATTCATTCTCAAACGATCACATAAATATACATTTGATTCCGCGATCATTTTGAGAAATAAAACCCCAAACTCTGCATATTTCAATAATAATTCTTCTATATCCTTTTTAGAAATCTGTAATAAGATCGTATCTACAACTGCACTTGCATAAACAGATCTTTTTCCATGTTTCAATAAACTTGTTTCGCCAAAGATCTTTCCTTTCCCTAATATTTCATACGTCACTTCTTGTCCATCATTCGTAATCGTATAGGCACGAATTCTACCTTTTAACACCACATAAACGTCATTGGCATCATCGTATGCACGATATACCAATTCATCCTTCTCATATTTCTTTTCAATAGCGTATTGTTTTACAACAGACAACCATTCTTCATTTAATTTTGTCATAATATTATATTTTTGTAGTTTAGGCTACAAAAATCCCTTCTTAATCAGTATATATTTCTTTCAGTAAAAGGAGAAGAATATATGAAAAAATTAGGTATGATGATTTTAGGAAATATTCTATTAGCACTTGGTATCAGTTTATTTTTATTGGATCACAATGTTTTATTAGGTGGAATTTCTGGTTTTTCTAGTGTATTGAATCAAATACTTCCTTTGTCTTTAAATATTTATGTATATGGAATTACGATCCTATTATTTCTATTTGGATATTTTTGTTTTGGAAAAGAATTCGCAATGAAAACGTTGGTATCTTCTATTTTATTCCCATTTCTTTTTTCACTTTTCAATAACACCACTTTCTTACATCCTATGGTAAAAGATATCTTCTTTGCCTCTGTGATTGGTGGAAGTTGTATGGGATGTGGAATTGGACTCATTTTAAACAGCGATGGAAGTACAGGTGGCTTTGATATATTAGCGTTATTTATTCATAAAAAGACAAAACTACCTTTATCTTATGTTGTGAATGGTATTGATCTTTGTATCGTTTTACTACAAATTCCATTTCATACAAAAGAAGAAATCTTATATGGATTAACTGCCATCGTTGTATCAACATTTGTTTTACATAAGGTATTGTTAAAAGGAACATCATTGGTACAATTATTAATCATTACGGATGAAACACAGAAAATGAAAAAAGTTCTATTAGAAGAAAATGATATTGGTTTAACACTCTTTGATAGTAAGCACGGGTTTACAAATCAACCAACACAAGTTATTCTTTGTGCCATTCCAATTTCCAAACTAAAAGATGTACAAAATACAATTTCAAAAATTGATCCTAATGTTTTTATGATTCTTTCTGATGTCAAAGGCATACAAGGTTATCGTTTTTCTTGAAAATTTCTTTCATTTTTTAACAAAAATCTTACAATATAACCAAAATATCACCATCTATTTTTATACTATAACCATGAGAAGAAAAGTAGTGCGAAAACCAAAACCAATTGGGTATGCAATGATGGAAAAATGTGGTGAATCTAACTTTGTATGTCTATATGATAATACAGGTTTTGATGCGGTATTTAAATCTACACATTCTTATCTTCAAGATCGTAAATCTTTAGACTATTCTAATTATGACTGGCAAATCGTCGCATATTCTGATTCGTCAGCTTGGAAAGATAACTCACAATATGATTCCATCGTATTAAAAATTGATGGAAAAGATATTAAAGAATATGATATCGTTGAAACATATTTAGATGCATTCGCAAAACGCGAAAGAGATAGCTTGTTATTGAATACATTAGAATCACAAATATCACAAATTTGTATGAAATATAGTAATACAGATGAAATAATAGATTGGAAGCAAGTATTACAATTAGATACATTAAAAAATATGTATCGTTCAATCAAAACAAATGATTTCACAAATTATCAAAACATATACATGGATATTGATACCAAAGCAAAAGAGTCATTCAGTTGACTCTTTTTTCTTCTAATAATTCATGATATTTTTGTATTCCATATTGTCCACTCCATTGTGAACAAATATCAATTCTAGATACAATAGCTGGTAATAATACATGTGCTTTCGCATCTGCCACTTCTAAT
>CAVKTV010000199.1:0-2751 GCA_963659075.1 Lachnospiraceae bacterium
ATATTGATGTTGCATTAGATGAAGTTCTTAGATTGATCAAAGAATATCAATTAACTTATAAATTAATTGGGAAAGGGTCTGATTTGTTATGCTCAGATAATGATTACGACGGAGTGATTATTCGATTGGATCGATATTTTAATAATGCATATTTTACAGAAGATAAAGTCACGGTAAGAGCTGGTTGTTCAATTATTGCCTTAAGTATTCAAGCAATGAAAAACGAATTATCTGGTCTAGAATGGGCGAGTGGAATTCCTGGTACGATAGGTGGGGCAATCTTTATGAATGCAGGAGCTTACAAAAAATGTATGAAAGATATCGTTGAAGAAGTTTTTGTTTATCGTAATGGTAAACTAGAATGGATATCCAATGAAGAATGTGAATTTTCTTATCGTACGAGTATCTTTCAAAAAAATACAGATTGGATCATATTAGGAGCACGTTTGAAATTATCATATTCTGATTCACATGAAATTGAAGAAGTGATGAAAAACCGAAAAGAAAGAAGATTAGCTTCCCAACCGTTAGAGTACCCTAGCTGTGGTTCTGTATTTAGAAACCCTGAAGGAATGAATGCTTGGCAATTGATTGAAGGAATTGGATATCGTGGAAAATCAATTGGAGATGCTTGTGTCTCTGAGAAACATTGTAACTTTATTGTGAATAAAGGTCACGCAACAGCTTCTGATTATTTAAAGCTAGTTCGTGAGATTCAACAGAAAGTAAAAGAAAAATATGATATTGAATTAAAAACAGAAATGGAGATGTTTAACTGGAGTGAAGAAGAATAATGCACAACAAAAAGAACCTGTTCCTTTTGTGAAGAGTTATAAGAAAATATTAAAGTTTGCATTGTTTTTTGCATCTGTTTTTATTGTGTGTGTTTATTTACTTTCATCTGATTCTAAAGTGAGTGCAGTTGTTGTTGAAGGAAATCATTATTTAGATGAATCTTATATTGAAGAAATATCAAATATTTATTCAGGGAACATCTTTTATTTTAATATTCCATTTATAAAAGAAAAGAAAATAGAACAAGATCCATTAATAGAAAGTGCAGAAGTACAACTATTAAGTGGAAATGTCGTTTCTATTAAAATCACTGAAAAGAAAGTGATTGGTTATCGCTATGAAGATAGTGCTGAAATATTATGTAGTGATAATACAAAAGCTGAATTAAAAAGTGCTTATTTAGATATTATTGCGAGTGTTCCACTTATTCATGGTTTTACAGAAAGTGAACAAACAAGATTGTTATGTAAAGCATTTGATGATGTAGATCAATCAATGATAGAAAATATATCTGAAATCACACAATTTTCATTGTCATATGACGATGAAGCAATGAAGATACAAATGAGAAATGGTTCTTATTTTATTGGGAACTATCAAAACTTAGATAAATTGAATCAATATTATGCAATTTATTCTAAAATGTCAGACAAGACACAATGTATATCTGGAGATGAAAATGCAAATGTTGCATATACATTTGTATGTCCATGGAATCAAACAGATTCTACAACTGAATATTGGACAGATGAAAGTGGTAATTTATTAACAAATCAATATGGTGATAATATTGCGAAGCATTATTATACAGATGTTGATGGAAACGCTGCAGTGGATGCCAATGGAAACCAGATTGCGATACCGATTGATGAAAATGGTTCAGAGGTTATCGATCCAAACTTTAATCGTAATTATTCAAGTGGATATTATTCTACAGGTACATTAGTATTACCAGAAGGTGTTTCAAATGAACCAGAAGAATCTACAGATACACAAGAAAATACAGAACAAACGGATGAAAATAACATGCCTGAATAACAAGTTTATGCAAGATGAGTTATTTTTGATATAATATTGAAAGTAAGGAGCTATTTTAATTATGGCAATAGAAAGTAAAACAAATTATGGAAATATTTCTATTACATCAGAAGCAATTGCCTCTTTAGCAGGTGGCATCATTACAGAATGCTATGGTGTTGTAGGTATGGCTAGTAAGCAAGTGCTCAAAGATGGTTGGGCTGAACTATTAAAGAAAGAAAATTATTCTCGTGGTGTCGTTATTAAAAATAATGATGGCATCATTGATGTTGATTTATATATTATTGTTTCTTTTGGTGTGAAGATTACAGAAACAGTTAGAGAAGCACAAAAGAAAGTGAAATATGTGTTAGAAAAGACCCTATCACAAGATATTCATTCCGTTAATGTCTTTGTACAGGGCGTACGTGTAATGAATTGAGAGGGCTTATGGAAAAAATTAATGGCGTAATATTTAAAGGAATGCTTGAAAGTGGTTGTAACAACCTCAATGGACATAAAAAAGATGTTGATGCTTTAAACGTATTCCCAGTACCTGATGGAGACACTGGTACTAATATGTCTTTGACATTTACAAATGGTATTAGTGAAGTTAGAAAAAGTGGATCTGATTCTTTAGCTGTAGTTGCCAAGACATTATCTAGGGGTTTATTGATGGGCGCTAGAGGAAATTCCGGTGTTATTCTTTCTCAGATTTTTAGAGGAATCTATCAATATATTGGTGAACGCGATGAATTAACTTCTAAAGATTTTTCAGAAGCTTTATTAAATGGTTCTAAACTAGCTTACAAAGCAGTTATGAGACCTACAGAAGGTACTATTTTAACTGTTATTCGTGAATCTAGTGAAAAGGGCGCTGAATTTATTGCATCACATGAGAATGCATCCATTGAAGAATTGATGAATGCAGTATTAGAT
>CAVKTV010000200.1:0-2742 GCA_963659075.1 Lachnospiraceae bacterium
CTGTAGGACCATCCTTAAAGGAACAACCACTACATCAAATCATTCATATAACAGGAAATACACAGCCATATTCTTCTATTCAAAAAGATATGTTCCGTGTCAACCATGGCATATTACATGTAGAAGATACAGATTATATAAAAATATTAGAACATCCATTACCAGAAAAAAGAAAGTCATTTCCTTTTACACCCGATACAACAATTGCGGAACTACAAGAAAAGAAATTAGGAAAAGTTATCTATGAAATTACAAAAAAGATCGCACAAACAGGATTTGTGGAAGGTATTGATGAATCTGTATTGGATGATACTTGTATACGACAAATGATATGGTTAGATGGTATCAATTGGAATACAGTTGAATTAGGCGTGTCTTATATGAATAAGCATCACTTTAAAGTATTAAAAAATCTAATCAATAGTATCAACCGAAAAGAATAAAATACGATTTATTTCAGCTGTATTTTCGGCCGTTAAAATTTACGGTTGAATTTACGGTTGATTTTATTATTTCTAGATGTGAAAAAAATGGGGCAAAAATTGACCTTGACTTATTTTGAAGGGTGAATTCAACCTTAATTGATTATAAAGTGCCTAAAAAAGACCGAAAATGTGATTCGGTCTTGATTTAGTTTCCAAATGAAATTCCAAGTGATTTTGCTTCTTTGATGATGTTTGCTTCAGGATCAACAGTTTTTAATTTACCTGCGACTTCTTTGAGAGGCACCGCAACCATTTCTCTGTTTTTGTATCCTACCATAACACCATATTTTTCTTTTAATACATACATTCCAGCGACTGCACCAACACGTGAAGCAAATACACGATCGTATGGATCTGGTGCACCACCACGTTGTACGTGACCAGGAACTGTAACTCTTACTTCTCTACCTGTTTTGGATGTAATCAAATCTGCAAGTTCATAAGAAGGAGAAGGGAAAGCGTAGTTCTTTAACTTCTTCTTATATTCTTTTTTAGAAAGAGCAGCATCTTCTTTTGAAATTGCACCTTCTGCCATCGCAATGATTGTAAATCTTTTGCCATTACGATCTCTATCTTCAATGACATCAATGACTTTATTAATGTCATATGGGATTTCAGGTAATAGGATAATATCTGCTCCACCAGCGATTCCTGCATTGAGTGGCAACCAACCAACTTTATGTCCCATGATTTCTACAATAAATACGCGTCCATGAGAGTTGGCAGTTGTATGAATCTCATCAATACATCTTGTTGCGATATCTACTGCTGATTGGAAACCAAATGTCATATCTGTTCCCCATGTATCATTATCAATCGTCTTAGGTAATGTAATGACATTTAACCCTTCTTCACTTAATAGATTCGCTGTTTTTGTAGAACCATTACCACCTAACATAACTAAACAATTTAGTTGTAATTTATAATACGTTTCTTTCATCGCGGCAACTTTATCTAAACCATTTGGATCTGGATCATGAATCTCTTTAAATGGTACGCGTGATGTACCTAATATAGTTCCACCAACTGTTAAAATATTTGAAAAATCATCATCATTTAACAATCTGAATCTTCCATACATCAATCCTTTATAACCATCTTGAAATCCATAGAATTCTACAGGTTCTTTTGCGTTATTAGTGACTACTTTATATACACCACGCATTGTTGCGTTTAATGCTTGGCAATCACCACCACTTGTTAGCATTCCAACTCTTAACATATTATTTCTCCTTGATATCTTGTTGATTCAATTTTATAACTTACTTTATTTAGAAACAAGGTAATGAATGTAATATTTATGTTATTATTTTTGGGAAGAGGTGAATGTTTATGTTAAAAGGTGCAATTTTTGATCATGATGGATTAATGTTTGATACAGAAAAAGTTTGGCAAGCCAATTGGAAGATGGTTGCGGATGAAATGAATATTACATTACCAGAAGAATTTAAGAAAGAAATATGTGGTTCGAGTGGCCAACATATGTTAGATGTGATTCAGAAATATTATCATGTAGAAGATGGAACAAGTATTAGAGATAGAGTTAGACAAGGTGTGTTTGATGATGAAGCAAAACACATTGATATGAAAGAAGGTTTATTAGATATTTTAGAAATGTTTAAAAAACATGGCGTAAAGATGGCGGTTGCTTCATCTTCCCAAAAAGAAATGATTGTTAGAAACCTAAAAAACGCAAATGTAGAAGATTACTTTGAAGTTGTAGTGAGTGGTCAAGAAGTAGAACATGGAAAACCTGCACCTGATATTTTTTTGTTGGCTGCAGAAAGATTGGAGTTAGATGCAACAGATTGTTATGTATTTGAAGATGCATATAATGGTGTTCAAGCTGGTGTTGCCTCTAAGGCAAAAACAATCATGATTCCAGATCTCGTTCAACCTACTGATGAAATTAGAAGTATGGTTGCGGATGTTTGTAAAACATTAAAAGAAGCTTCAGAAAAAATTGAAAAGAATATTTTATAAAATCGAATAAAATTAATAAACGGAAAGATAGTCATATATGTACTATCTTTTTAACATGTTATGATATCTGGTATGGAAAAGAAACGTACGTATATCGCTATCGACTTAAAATCTTTTTATGCTTCTGTAGAATGTCAATTAAGAGGATTGGATCCTTTAGAAACAAATTTGGTCGTTGCGGATGAATCTAAAACAGAAAAAACGATTTGTTTGGCAGTTTCGCCATCTTTAAAACAATATGGAATTGGTGGAAGGGCTAGACTTTTTGAAGTGA
>CAVKTV010000201.1:0-2071 GCA_963659075.1 Lachnospiraceae bacterium
GTCAATTATGTAAATCAAAATGAATATCACTTACACCATACAATAATGCAATCTTTAATATTTCTTGTAATCTATTTTTCATAATACCCCTAATACAACATTCACAAAAAATATCAAAAATCCACAAAAAAAGTAGGAATTTTCATTCCTACTCTTATTAATCCTGTTTTTTCAATTAGTCATTCATGAGTTTTCTAGCATATGCAACAGTACCTTCACCGTCCATCATTCCATACATTCTCATATCGATACCTTCAATAGGTTTTCCAGGATACTTAGCTTGTAACTTAGCTAATGCGTAACGAACTTGTGGTCCTAGAAGAATAACGTCAGCATCTGGTGCATGCTTTTCTTCTTCGTTCAAGCTATAAGCTGCGATATCATAATCCTTTCCAGCCTTAGCAGCTGCTTGTTTCATCTTGTTAACTAATAAAGATGTAGACATACCTGCTGCACAAAATAATACAATTTTCTTGTCTGCCATAATTTAAAATCTCCTTAATCTGTAAGTGCTTTCACTTGGAAATAATATATCACTTCTTAAAACAAAATTCCATATTTTTTTATAATTTTCGAAAAAATTTCTACTGTCCTTGCCAATTCATCGTATAAGTTCCATCTACCCTTTCTACGACGATATAATACCAACAAGCATCTAATGATGTTGTTTCATTGTAAGAACCACTTCCATTCACTTCTGCAATATCAAATCTTTGACTTTGATCAATTGTTAAGGCATATAGTTTAAAATACCCTGTTCCATCAAATGTACCATTGAAGTTCATCGCGCCCGTTTCTAGATTCATCAAACGAATTTTGTACGTTTCATCTTCATAAACAACTTCACCGTTTTGAGATTCATCTACTTCTGTAGGTAAATCAAATGTTGTAGTTGTTTCTTCTTCAGAAGAATCATCAGTTTCTTGTTTTGTTTGAACAACACCTGTTGAAAATAGTTTTTTACCAATCGTTACGATTGAAGAATCATTATTTGATATCTTTACATTTTCTAATGTACCAGTCACTGTATACTCTTGATCATTTTCATGATATGTATAAGTTCCATAAATCGTATCTTTTTGTACAACGACTTTACCTACCGTACAAACTTGATTTAATTGCTTACAATGATTTCTTACAGCCATATTAAAAACATTTTCTGCTTCTGTATCTGTAAAATCTGTTTGAGAGATTGGTGTTGTGATTTCCGTTGTAGAACTTGTAGAAGATACTTCTTTTGAACTACACGAAACAAGAAAACAACACAGTATCAAAATCACCTTTTTCATTGATTCCCTCCAAAATAATATTGTATATACATATTTGTAGCTAATTCTTGTTTGATGGTTGATTTAGGACCATGTCCAGGTAATACGACCAAATCATGTGGCATATCAAAAAACTTCTTTAATGATTCTTTCATTTCAACTTCATTGCCACCATAGAGATCCGTTCTACCAATACTTCCTTGAAATAAAGTATCTCCTGTAAATAATAAGTTACGATAGCGAATGACAACACTTCCTTTTGTGTGTCCTGGTGTTTTCGTCACTTCTAAAGCAAAAGTACCAACTTTACTATCTTTTTTTAAAGCCTGTACCTTCGAATAAATAGGTGCATCAAATCCATGGCTTCCAGCATATTTTGGATCTACTAGATCGTAATCATCAAGATCCATGTATACTGGGCATTGATAGATATCAACTAAATCATCAACAGCACCTGTATGATCTTCATGACCATGTGTTAATACGATTCCATCTACCACTTCATCTTTTGAAATGCATTTTTGAATTTCTTTTGCGTATTTTCCTGGATCAACAATTAAAACATGATTATTTTCATGTAATACATAAATATTTTCTCCATATAAACCAATTGGTAAAACATCTAATTTCATACTAAAACCTCACGAAGTAACTTTACCACAACCATAAAAAAAGTGCTCATAAATAAGCACTTAACAGTACATTTTCGTACATTTGTAAGATAAATCTTACTTCTTCTCCTTATGAAGAGTCATCTTATTACAACGTGGGCAATACTTTTTGATTTCCATCTTTTCAGCATG
>CAVKTV010000201.1:2081-2710 GCA_963659075.1 Lachnospiraceae bacterium
GTACCGATGTAGTTTTCTTCACCACATTCACTGCACTTAAATGTAATATTGTCTCTTGGCATTGTTTATTCCTCCTGACCTTTTTTGCTAGATGAGTATATCATAAACAATAGTATTTTCCAAGTGTTCGAAACTCACTAACGCAAGATATCTTAGCTTTTTTTCATGATTTTGTCTACTATTTTTGTTCATATGCTTTTTCAGAAAGAATTCGAACAACTTTCAGTACTACATTCTTAGTTCTTTCATTTGTCTTGGAATCTATGACATCTACACTTTCTAGCTTTTGATACCTTTCTAAAACATCAAATAAAATCATTACATAACGATAATATTGTTGATGCATTCTTTTTTCATTCACTAGTAAAGTTAATATATTTTTTAACTGAAATAAATATTCTAAAATATCAGAATCTTTGATAACTAAATATTTATCTAATGTCACAAACATACTTGTATATGTTTTTCTTTCTTTATGAGGAACCTTTAATGATTTACATTTATGAACCAATATTTCATACAAATCATATGCATATTTTTGATCATTCAAGAAATATTGTGCTAATGACCCAAATGGATAATCATTTTTATAAACATTGATATCACCTATTGTTTGAACAGGATAACAA
>CAVKTV010000202.1:0-2682 GCA_963659075.1 Lachnospiraceae bacterium
CTTACAAACAATTTCCATCTATCTTCTGTAATGAACGTGCCAGTGAAATAATCTTTGATTGTATCGATGATTGAATCTTTTTGAATATTTTCTTTTTTCGAAACTACTACGATTTTTTCATTATGATATATTTCTGTGAAAGCTACTTGTTGTGCTCTTTCTTCGGTAGGTGTAATACTTAAGGCGACATTTGATTTACCACTTACAACAGAAGTGATCGTCGCGGAAAAATCCATTTGTTGGATTTCTATTCTCATACCAAGCATATACGCAATTCTTTTAATGAGTTCTACATCATGCCCTGCAGGTTCTCCATTATAAATGAAAGCAAATGGTTCTGTTGTACAACTAACTGCAGCTTCTAATATAGGCGCGTCTTCATCTTCTATGACAGGAATATCTTCCATTGTATATGCACCATCAATGATCCATTTCTTTTGTAGATTTTCAAGTGTTCCATCTTCTTTTAATTTTGAAATACACTCGTTGATTTGATCTGTTAATTCTGTACTTTCTTTACTGAGGGCAAATGCATTTCCCATGACATAGAGTGGAGTTTCACAATATTCAAAGGCATAATCATTTGCCTTGGATGAAAGAATGGCTTGTGATTCTGAACATAAACCATAATCTACTTTGTTCGCTGATACTGCAGCTAAAATATCACTTGTACTAGAAAATGGATGTATTGTTGCGCTTGGATAATCTTCAGGAATCAATGATTCATCCACACCACCAGTTAGTACACCAATATTTGCGATTTCTAATTTCTTATCTAGTTCTTCTTGTGTTAAAGAATACGAAAGAGATGTATCTGTTTCATTGGCTGTTTCTTCACTTGAACAAGCAGTGATAGGTAATATTAAAAATATACATAGTAATGTAAGTATCTTTTTCATAAATTAATCCTTAATTTCTACTGCTATTTTATCATTCGGTTTTCAACATATCAAAAAATAGAATCAATTGTAATTTCACTTTCACAAAACTATAATATAACTAAATAATACTCACAAAATAATTGTTTCTTCTTCTATTTTGCGAGAGGGGAGTATATATGCCTAGTATGATAGAGTTGCTAGAAAAGCTACTAGATGATTCAAACCAAATCATACAAGTCAGTGAATCAGAAACACATCTTTTAATATATGCGAATCAATCCGCAAGGGATTTTTCTGCGTTTGGTGAAAATTATAAAGGCAAACATTGTTATGAGTATATGTTTGGTTTAAAACAACCATGTCCAGCTTGTCCATTTAAACAGAATCAGGAATCTATTAAGACAGAAGTTGATAATGGAAATAAGATATATTCTGTTAAAACGAAAACTTTAGATTGGTCAGGCAAAAAGTTGTGTGTTGAATACGCAAGTGATGTTACAACGATTCGTAGAGCACAAAAGAATTACGAAGCTTCTATTCAAACCTTATTTTCATCATTGCCTGAGGCAATGGGAATCTTTTATGTGGATGTGGATGATAATCGTATTTTATTAGCGAATGGTAGTTCTGAAAAGATGCTGAATATTAATCGTAAGTATACAATCGATGATCTAGTCTGTTGGGTTGGCGATTTTATAGCCTATGAAGATGAAAAAGCGGATTTCGATGAATATTTCAAAAGGGATTCTTTAATAAAAACCTATCAATCTGGAAAAGCAGAATTGGTAAAAGAAGTTTCTGCTTATTATGATGATGGAAATGTTCTTCAATCAAAAGTTGTTTTTCGTTTATTCTTAAATCCTAAGAATCATCATTTAGAAGGTGTCTTTTATGGAATTGATATTTCTAAAGAATGGAATGAAAAGAAGATTCATGAACATAATTTAAAAGAACAATTATTGATATCTCGTAATCTATCTAGAAACTATAGAAATGTATATCTAGTTGATTTAAATAAACGAAAAGCGAAAGTATTGAAATATGAAGATGAATACAATGATGATACTTTAGATGATGTAATCAATCAAAACTTCCCATATGAAATGTTTTTTACCTCTTGGATCAAAGAAACAGTATATCCTGATGATCAAGATACTTTGATAAATACACTAAGTGTAGAACATTTAAAAGATGTCTTTTCTAAACAAGATGAATATATTGGTACATATAGAATTGTAGTGAATGATAAAGTGATTCATTATCAATATACAGTTAGTAAACTAAATACAGAGGGATTAGTAATTGCGGGATTTCAAAATATAGAGAAAATCATTGAAGAAAGATTAGAACAAGAAAGAATTCAAAAAGAAAAAGATGACGCGTATAAAAAAGAATTGATTCAAGCGAAACTCGCTGCAGATAACGCAAATAGAGCTAAAACAGAATTCTTACATCGTATGAGTCATGATATTCGTACACCAATCAATGGTATTCGTGGAATGTTGGATATCGCTGAGCGATATAAAGATGATCTACAACAACAAGAAGAATGTAGAAATAAAATTAGAGATGCTTCTAATCTTTTGTTGGAACTTGTTAATGATGTATTAGACATGAGTAAATTAGAATCAGGGAAAATTGTGTTAGAACATGTTTCTTTTGATATTGGAACTGTTTCAAAAGAAGTATATACAGTGATTGATAAACAAGCGAAAGAAAAAGGAATTGAAATCATCCAAAAAGATTGTGGCATCACACATCATAGATTACTTGGTAGTGCTATTTATTATAAGAGAATGTT
>CAVKTV010000203.1:0-2675 GCA_963659075.1 Lachnospiraceae bacterium
ATGTAGATGATACATCTTTGTCTTATGCAGAAGTTAAGGCATTGGCTACTGGTGATGAAAGAATCAAAGAAAAGATGGGTTTAGATGTCGATGTGCAAAGATTAAGAAAGTTAAGAGATAACTTCAACAATACGAAGATTGCCTTACAAAGTGATATACAACGTAAAATCCCAAAACAAATCGATGCTCAAAAAGATGAAGTGAAAAGACGTAAAGACGATGTGAAAACATATCAAGAAAATAAGATTGATATGGAACATTGGCAAATTACTTTGAATGGGCAGACCTATACAGATAGAGAAAAAGCGGGAAAAACGTTGATTGAAACCGCTAGGGAACAATATGTAACTTCTAGATATGCATATCATATTGGCGATTATCAAGGATTCCAATTATGGACAGACTTCAATGATTTTGAAAATCGTTATTATGTACAACTTAGAGGTAAGAAGAGCTATAGAGCAAATCTTATTCAAAATGCGTATGCAAAAAATATCGACCTATTAGACAAGGTATATGAAACGATTGAGGAAATCGCTCAAAAAGATGAACGTGTTCTAGGTGAATTAGAACAACATCTAATCAATGCAAAAACAGAAGTTGAAAAACCATTCCCTTATGCAGAGGAATTAAAACAAAAGGAAACAAGACTTGTTGAATTAAATGAATTGTTGTCCATAGATAAGACTGATGAATATGAAAATGGCGTTGATGAAACAGTTATTAGTGAAAATGAACACGCTAATGAAAATGAGGTAACGTGTGTTTTAAATGACAATCGCATCTTTTATATTCAAAAGAATGAGAATGATGCATGGGATGTAACGCTTTATGATAGTTCAGGTGTAGAGGTAGATGGAGGCGTTTGGTTTAAAAAAGATAATACGATTGATGATGCAATCGAAGCGTTTGGAGAAATGTTATTAGACAATCCAAATATTAAAGAGGAAATAAAACAAACCTACTACGAAGATAAACGTGAGGAATTATTTAGTGGTGGTATGGGTGGTAATGGCGGAATTAAAAGCTAATACCATTGTAGTTTAAAGTGACGGGCGAACACGCCCGTCTACTTCTTATAGAAAGGAGAATTGTATGGAAGATAGAAAAAGTGCTGATTTTACAGAATGGAATCGAGATAGATTTGTTGAATTTAATGGTGATTCAATCAATTTGCCAATAAAGGTTTCAGTTGCTGATATACAAAAACTAATCAATCGATTAGAAAGTAAGCCTGCTGATTATTTGATGCCATTCTATCGTCTAGCAAAAGAATACGATGCTAAAGGTGATGTAAATGTCAGCATGGTTAAAAGAAACGGGGAAATCTTCATGGATATGATGCTAACGTTAAGAAGGAACGATAGTATGGGATATGAAGTGCCTAAAATAATCAGAAATGTTTCACCAATAACTGATATGGAATATGAGCGATTATTAGATATTGGAAATTCATTTTGTAAAGAAATGTACAATAAATCACTTGACGAGAAATTAGATGAATTAGTTGAACATCAAACACATGGTTTTGGTGGAATCAATGAGGAAGGTAAGTATTACTTTGTTGAAGATGGTAATTATGGCGATGAGAACATAATTCCTAAAGAAGATATCAAAGAATATGGTGATATTGATGAAATTACAGAAATGGTCATGAATAGCAATGCATTAAATTGGATACCTTACGAAACGAAAGACTGTGTTAAACAACTAATGGGAATCTTTCTAGAAGATAAGATTGAAGATGCAGAGAATTCACAATCAATACCTATTAGTATGTGTGATGAATTCGTAGATAAAATGGAATTTAATTACGATAGATGGAATCAGAATTTATTGAATGTCATTTGTTATGAAAATGCAGATGAATTTGTCATTGACCTAAACGAGAAAAAACCAAAGTTATTTTCTGAACGAGGAAATATAAAGAAAGTAAAAGGTAGAAGTTTATGAAGATTGACAAAAAGATGTTGGATATGGAAAAGCTAGATGATGGCTCATATAAATTTACAATCAGAAATGTTAAACAATGTGAAGATTGCTATTTTTATGCAGAAGATAAAGATTTTTTAACTCTAGGAAATACCATTAGTTTCTTTTTTAAAAATTCACAGATTGTTATCCTTTTTAAAGGAAATGAAATTGAATATAAAAAGATGCAATGGATGTATTTGGAGCAAATGTTATTAAAAGGAGAAAGTGTTAAACACTAAAGGAGATTAGAAATGAAAAACTTAAAAAACAGATTAACAGTAGGTTTATTAACAGTAGATGCAGTGCTATTAAATGGTTTACAAGTACATGGTGCGGGAGATGGATTAGATTCAAGTGGATTGACGAACTGGGTGAAGGCATATTTAAATCCATTTACTACTTTCATGTTTTGGTTAATTCCAATTGTATATGTAATTTGGGTGTTATTTAAAGGTGGTAAATGGTACATTTCAGAAGCAAATGGGGAACAACAAAAACCATTCTTATCTACGATTGCTAGTGGAACGATGGTAGCGGTAATTGCATTATCAATTAACACATTAGCAAAGATTTTCTCTATTAGCTAATAGAATGAGGGAGATTTCTAAGTGAAAAGATTCATGACGGGCGTGATCGCCCGTCACTTTTATTAGGAGGTACGCATGGATATAATCGTACAAGGAATAAGATGGGTATTATGG
>CAVKTV010000204.1:0-2675 GCA_963659075.1 Lachnospiraceae bacterium
TGTTGCGTTCATTTCACCAAGACCTTTGTATCTTTGAATTTCACATTTACCATATTTTTTTCTTAATTGATCTAATTCTTCATTCGAATAACAATATTCTACATTCTTTCCTTTTTGAACACGGAATAATGGTGGTAAGGCAATATATACCATTCCATGTTCTAATAAAGGTCTCATATAACGATAGAAGAATGTTAATAATAAAATCTGAATATGACTTCCATCATCATCAGCATCGGTCATAATAATCACTTTATTATAGTTTGAATCTTCATAATCAAAGTCAGGTCCAACACCTGCACCAATCGTATAAATCAAAGTATTTAATTCTTCATTCTTTTCAATATCAGCCAAAGAACACTTTTCTGTATTTAATACTTTACCTCTTAAAGGAAGAATTGCTTGATAAACAGAATCTCTTCCTTGTTTTGCGGAACCTCCGGCAGAATCACCTTCGACTAAAAATAGTTCTTTGATTCGAGAATCCTTTGTACGTGCAGGTGCAAGTTTACCAGAAAGGACTCTTTCTCCCTTTCCAACTTTTTTACCACGTCTTGCCTCATCTCTTGCCTTACGAGCCGCAATACGAGCTAACATTGCCTTCTGCATCTTACGAATCAACATATCCGATTGTGTTTTATTTTCTGTTAACCAATATGTAATTTGATCACTGACAACTTGTTCTACTGCAGGTTTTGCTTGTGGAGATCCTAGTTTTCCTTTTGTCTGTCCTTCAAACTGTAAAACTTCTTCAGGTACAGAAACAGATAGTATCGTTGTTAATCCTTCACGAACATCGTTACCTTCTAGATTCTTATCTTTTTCTTTTAATAAACCAGTTTTTCTTGCGTAGTCATTGATAGCTTTTGTAAAGGCACCTTTAAAACCTACTTCATGCGTACCTCCATCACTTGTACGAACCAAATTAACAAAAGAATATGTATTTTCTTGATAATCATCTGTATATTGAAAAGCAACTTCAACATGAATTCCTAATGCATCGCCAGAAAATTTCACTGGTTGCATCAGTGGTGTACGATCTTCATTCAAATAGTTTACAAAAGCAGTAATACCATCATCATATAAATACTTTTCTTCAACTTCTTTTTTATTTCTTCGATCAATAACATCAAATTCAATTCCGCTTAACAAGAACGCTTCTTCTCTAGCACGTTCTGCCACTAAATCAAATTTAAATTCTGTTGTTTGAAAAATCGTTGGATCCGGTTTAAAACGAACTGTTGATCCTGTTTTATTTGTTTTTCCTAAATGTTCTAATTTAGAAATCTTTTTACCACCATCTTTAAAAGACATACGCACAAGTTGACCATCGTGAGCAACTTCTACTGTCAACCATTCACTCAACGCATTCACAACGGATGCTCCTACACCATGTAAACCACCTGCTGTTTTATATCCACCTTGGCTTGTGAATTTACCACCCGCATGTAGTACCGTAAAAATAACTTCTAATGTATTTTTTCCAGAAGCATGTTTTCCTATTGGCATTCCTCTACCATGATCGCTGACTGTCACACTTCCATCTTCTTCTAAAGCTATTGTAATTTTATTACCAAATCCATTTAAAGCTTCATCCACTGCATTATCTACGATTTCCCAGATTAAATGATGTAAACCATGAGAATCTGTAGAACCAATATACATACCAGGACGCTTTCTAACTGGTTCTAATCCTTCTAAAATTTGAATACTACTATCATCGTATTGAATTGCCATGATTACTCCCTTCTACAACTGAATTATTATATCAAAATTTCTTTATTTTCTCACTGTTTCCAAATGAATTCGATATCTCATCTGTATTTATGTTAGAATGTACATCGTGAGGTAATACAAATGAAGATCTTATTCGCAATCGTATTTTCATACCTATTTGGATCAATTCCTTGGGGATTAGTCATTGGAAAGGTATTTTTTCATAAAGATATCAGAAAAGAAGGCAGTGGAAACGCTGGTGGAACAAATGCTGGTAGAGTATTAGGAAAACCCATTGGTGTTTTAGTTATCGCATTAGATGCATTAAAGGGATTTATTTCTATGTGTGTAGCACATTGGATCGCTCCTGGGTGTGAAATCTATGCAGGACTTGCATGTTGTATTGGGCACTGTTTTCCATGTTTTGCGGGATTCAAAGGTGGAAAAGCAGTCGCTACAACATATGGTTTCTTTTTGGGAATTACATTATTTATCACACAGAATTGGTTGATTACATTTATTCTTCCAATCTTAAGTTTCTTTATTCTTTTATTCTTTTCTAGAATGGTATCTCTTTCCAGCATGTGTGCAATTTGGTTAACAGGAATCATTACTTTGATTTTTTATTTCATGCATTCAATTTCTGATATTCTTGTGCCAATTTCAATTCTATTATTAAGTGTATTTGTTACATATCGTCATTCCGCAAATATCAAAAGAATTCTACAAGGAACAGAAAGTCATATTCAATGGATGGGAAAAGCACCATGGGAAAAGTAGAAGAATTCAAACTATCTATCAAACCATTCACACAATCACCTAGAAATATTTGGGTATATTTACCAGATAGTTATCAAAAAACAAAAAAGAAATATGATGTTCTATATATGTTTGATGGTCATAATATTTTCTATGATGATTATGCAACGTATGGGAAATCATGGGGAATGAAAAAATAT
>CAVKTV010000205.1:0-2665 GCA_963659075.1 Lachnospiraceae bacterium
ATGATGAACAATATCATCAATGGTTAAAAAAACATAAAGTAAAAAAAGGGAAAAGATTTACAGATATTTCTTATGTTTATTTGAAGGATTGTGATGTATTAGATGTATCTTCTATTGAACATACATTTGTTTGTTTTGTTGGGGATGGTTGTAAATTATATCCTAACTTTGATCGATATATTAGTGATTGTTTGAATTATGATGTTTTGTATTTTGATCATGATTGTGATGGAAAGAATCCACTGTTCAAACCTGATTATTCTTATGATACATTACATTGTGTAAATTATATTGGAAACGTATTTATTGTTAGGAAAGAAGTATTAAAACAATTTGATAAGACAGAAATAGATTTATATGAATACTTGTTGAATTTAAGTGAAGTAACAAAGTCTTTTGGTCATGTGGCTCATGTTTTATATTCTGATACAAGTGTAATTGATATAAAAGAACGAAATAATATATATCAAGGAAATGCATTAGTATCTATCGTAATTCCAACAAAAGATCATATAGATGATTTGAAGACTTGTATTGATTCGATTGTTAAGAAATCTACTTATCAGAATTATGAAATCATTGTTGTAAACAATAATAGTGAAAAAGATGAATCATTTGAATATTTTGATGAATTGAATCAAAAAGATAATATTCAAGTAATTGATTTGAATTGTGAATTTAACTTTTCATATTTAAATAATTATCCTGTAAAGAATATTTGTAAGGGTGACTATATTTTGATGTTGAACAATGATACAGAAGTTGTCACGAGTAATTGGTTAGAGAAAATGCTATGGTATGCAAGTAAAGATGGTATAGGTAGCGTGGGTTCTTTTTTGATGTTTCCTGATCAAACGATTCAACATGCGGGAATCATTATGGGAAAAGGTGGCATTGCAGGACATGCATATAGTGGTGTATCTGTAGATGCAGAAGGTTATGGATATTCATTGAAAGTTCCATATGATGTGAGTTGTTGCACAGCTGCTTGTTTAATGATTTCAAAGGAAAAGTATTTAGAAGTAGATGGATTAGATGAAGAACTAAAGGTTGCATTTAATGATGTTGATTTTGGTTTGAAGTTATTAGAAAAAGGATATAGGAATGTATTTTTACCGGATGTAAAACTATTTCACTATGAATCAAAATCTAGAGGAATGGATAAATCAGCTGAACAATTGAAAAGATATTATTCCGAATGTGATACAATGAGAGAAAGATGGAATAAATATATTGAAAAAGATCCATTTTATAATGAGAACTTTTCTAAAGATGATGATTATATGCTTCATAGTTGAAATTAGGTGAAAAAGATGGCAAAAGTGAATATATATGAGAGCTTTAGTGATACTAAAGTAAGTGAAAATATAAAAAAAGTGAGTGTAATTGTACCAAATTACAATTATGCAAATTTTTTAAGAGAAAGAATTGATTCAATCATTCATCAAACATATCCAATTTATGAATTGATCGTTTTAGATGATCATAGTACAGATAATAGTGTTGAAGTTATTGAAAATATATTATCTGAAATCAAAGATATAAAAACAAAATTCATTCCAAATGAAGAAAATAGTGGATTGGTATTTTCGCAATGGCAAAAAGGAATTCGTGAAGTAAGTGGAGATTATTTTTGGATTTGTGAAGCAGATGATAGCGCAGACCCACATTTTTTAGAAACTGTTATGAAAGGATTTGGTGATGAACAAGTTGTTCTTTCTTATACAGATTCTATGAGAATTGATGATCAAAACAATGTCATTCGAAAGAATTGCCAAGATCTATATAATATGTTTGATTGTGATCATTGGAATCATAGTTTTGTTGTAGATGGGAAAGATGAAGTGATTCATTATTTAAGTGTATTAAATACGATATTAAATGTTTCTGGCGTTGTTTGGAAAAAAGTAGATGGAATCATAGATATCATCGAACAATCAAAGAACTATAAAGTTGCTGGTGATTGGTATATTTATGTGAAATTGTTACAACAAGGAAAGCTAGCTTTCTCTAGTGAATGCTTAAATTACTATCGTAAACATGAGGGTTCTGTGACAAGTTCTATTAAAGCGGATATTGAATATGGAGAAATTGTAGATATTCAAGAAATGGTAGCAAACCAATATTCTGTTGGAATGGATATTTATAAGTGGCAGAGATTGCGCAGAAGTTATATGGAAGCACCTGTCACAAAACAAGCACATAAGAAAAGAATTGCGTGGGTCATTCCGTTTCCTGGTAAAGGATCTGGAGGACATAGAACAATCATTCAAAATGTAAATGCGTTAATTCGACATGGATATGAATGTGATATCTATGCGGAAAGTCCTGCAGATGTAGAAGATGATATGGTCGCAAGGTTGATTGATGAATATTATGAAACTTGTGCAGCTAAAGTATATGCGGGATTTGATCATAGAGAAAAATATGATTTGTTGTTTGCGACTGGTTGGCAATCATTGAATTATGTAAAGTGTATGGATGCAGATATCAAAGCTTATTTTATTCAAGATTATGAGCCTTGGTTCTTTCCAATGGGAGATGAATTTTTAACAATTGAAAATTCTTATCGTTTAGGCTATAAACCAATTACAATTGGTAAATGGTTAGCGAGTAAGATGCAGAATGAATTTCATTCTCAAGCACAACATTTTGACTTTGGAGC
>CAVKTV010000206.1:0-2655 GCA_963659075.1 Lachnospiraceae bacterium
ATCTACGTAGAAAGTTTTAATCTTTTAAAGATTGTTGTTTAACCTTCTTTATATAAGATTCTTTTAAATAATCTCTAGGATTCACTTTTCTGTTCTTCACAGCATATTCATAACATTCAATCCATAAATTATCATCTTCTGTATACATTTCTATGATATCAAGAGCGCAATATAAAACCACTTCTAAATCTCTTTCTTTCACGTGATCAAAATAATATACATATCCTTCTTCAAATTCACCAAGTTTTATTTCAGACATTAAGATAACATCACAAAAATTTTGAATTTCTCTTTGAAGCAAATATCTTCTAGTAGAATATCCATTTTCCTTTACTATTTTTTTCGTTGCAGCATCAACGAGTTCTTTTGATTTATTTACAGTCAATTGTAGAACATCATTTGTATGTAGATAAGATAATAAAAGCATTTCTTGTTCAACATACATAGAGTTCCTACTTAATCCACCAGTTGCAGAACAAAGAATTAAAGTTGTAATTGCTTCCTCAGTAATACCTTTCGCAAGAGCTTTTTTTGTAATCAACTCAAAAAAATCATATTGTGAGATTCCTACAGATTGGAAAGTATCTGTTGATGAAAACAAATAATAATCACATGCATAACACATCATCCTATATAATTTAATCAATAATTCTACTGCTTCCTTATAAAAATCATTATCTATAGAAACTTTATCAAATTCTTTTACATATCTCTTTACATGAAAACGCCATTTTGGTCTTTCTTTTTTCGATACAACTTTATTTGGCACATAATAATATTGTGCATATGCATTTTCTAAAAAACAGTTAATTTCAGCGCTCAACTTTGCATAATCTACTTTTTCAACAGGTTTAACTTTCTTTATTGGGTTACCACTTAAAACATTTTCTATCGCAACATCTACATCTTGTTTTTTAGATGTTGGAACATGTTTATAAACTTCCACAATTGTTTTCTTTAATACTTCTTCATTCGCATCATTTAATAATTTTCTTAACTCAGTAACTTTCATAGAATAACCTCTTCGTTTAAGATACTTTTATTTAGAATATCTAATTCTCGTTAATAAAACAACATTTTCAACATGTTCATACTTAGCAAATGGGAAATTATCTACTGGTACGATCTTTTTAATTTGATAGTTTGTTAAACCTTTGATATCTCTAGCTTGTGTTTCTGGATTACATGAAATATAAACAATTCTTTCTGTTTGAAATTGATTTAGCTGTTGAATGAACTTCACTGTAAATCCACTTCTTGGTGGATCTAAGAATATAACAGATGGTGAATCACCTAATTGTTCTAAGAAACGAGTACTATCTTCCGCAATAAATTGTGCATTTTGGATGTGATTTCTTTTCGCATTATTAATAGCGTCTTTAATCGAATCAGGATTAATTTCAACTCCCAATACAAAACTAGCTTTCTTTGCGGCAATCAAAGAAATCGTTCCAATACCACAACACATATCTAATACGGTATCCTCTTTTTTTAAAGAAGCCATTTGTATTGCAGTCTGATAGATTTGTTCAGTTTGTATTGGATTAACTTGGTAGAAAGTATTTGTAGAAATACGGAAAGAAATATTCATGATGGAATCTTCAATATATCCTTTTCCATATAACACATGATTCTTTTTTCCTAATATCATAGAAGTATTTTCATCATTATGATTAAGAATGATTGTTTTGATTTCAGGATGCAAAGCTAATATCTGTTTCACAAATACATTGCTTCCAGGAAGATTCTTAGAACCTATGACAAGGACTAATAAAACATCACCATTTTGATGTGATACACGAATATATGCATGTCTTAGTACACCTCTACCAGTATCTTCATCATATGATTCTATATGCATCTTAGTTGCGATATGACAGATATCATTTAAGATTGCGTTAGCTTGTACATTTTGAATCAAACACATCTTTGTATCAATGACTTTATGTGTATTTTCTTCATACATTCCACACTTGATGACTCCATCACGATTATGAGAAAAAGATGCATATACTTTATGTCTATAATGATATGGGTCTTTCATACCAATTACTGGTTCTACATTATATTTTGGAAATAAAGATTTCACATAATCTCTTTTCTTCTTTAATTGTTGTTCATACTCTACTTGTAGATAAGAACAACCACCACATTTCTTAGAAACTGGACATATTTTCATAGTAGGACCTCCTCAATACTTCTAACCGTATTATCATGTAATTTCTTTAATCTTTCATAAGATTGATGACCATTAGATACCAAATAGATTTGTTTGATATGTAATGCTTTCGCAGTCAAATAATCCGCATTTGTATCTCCAATATAAATACATTCATCACCACTTGTTTGATGGTTTTCTAACCAACATAACCCATTCTCTACTTTACTTCCTGATATGAGATTATTCACACCCATGATATCTTCAAAGTAAGAGTTAAGGTTTAAATTTGTACATTGTTCTAATAGCTTATTTTGTTCACAAGAAGAAAGAATAATATTTGTATAACCTTTATTTACAGCTTCATTTAATTTATCAATTATACCTTCATGAATAGAACATTCATGAAAGTATTTATCATATAACGCATAGAATTCTACACCAACATCATGAAATGTTTCATTCTCAAATGTATAACCAATTTGTCTATAATAATC
>CAVKTV010000207.1:0-2640 GCA_963659075.1 Lachnospiraceae bacterium
AAAAAGAAGTAGCCAATTTCTACAGGCAAATTATTTTAGTGATAGTAATGAAAAGCTATATTATCAAAGTCTTTCTAGATCAACAGTTTATCGTATTCATAAAAAAGCTGTAATGGATTTTTGTGATTGTCTTAACCTTTAAAAGATGATAAAATTCTGCTAGAGGACTATTCATGAATCAATTAGATATTCTTACGATGCTTTATGAAAAAACAACTGGTCGCTCGACAACATTGAAAGCGGATACAACGTTTGAAGAAATAAAAACAGATGAATTTGAAATTGTTGACTTTTTAATGAGTGTTGAAGAATATTATGGATTTGCTTTTCAACAAGATGAAATGTTAAATGTGAGAAGCATTCAAGATGTTATGAATATGATCGATAAAAGTATGCAGGAGGATTAGAAAAAATGCTGAAAGGTATTGCTGCTTCACAAGGAATCGCTATCGCAAAGGTTTACAAGTTAGAACAACCTGTATTAGACATTCAAAAGAAAGATGCTAATGCTGAAGAAGAACTTCAAAAGCTTGATGATGCTTTTAAAAAGACTGTTAGTGATATTGAAAAGATCAAGACAGTTGCTTCAAAGAGTTTGAAAGAAGAAGAATTAGCTATTTTTGATGCACATTTAATGATGGCTAATGACCCAGAATTCAGAGGAATGATCGAAGAAGAAATCAAGAATAGTAATGTTAATGCAGAATATGCTGCAAATACTGTTTCTTCTAATATGGTCGCTATGTTTGAAGCAATGGATGATGAATACATGAGAGGAAGAGCTGCAGATATTAAGGATGTAACTTTCCGCTTGATGTGCAATTTAACAGGAAAAGAAATTCCTAATTTAGCTACTTTAGACGAACCAGTAATCGTTGTTGCTAAGGATTTAACTCCATCCGACACAGGTTCTTTAAACAAAGAATTCGCAAAAGGATTTGCTACAGAAATGGGTGGACGTACTTCTCACTCTGCAATCATGGCTAGATCTTTGGAAATTCCAGCTGTTGTAGGATGCAAAGGTATCTTAGATGGTGTAAATAATGGAGACATGATTGTATTAGATGCAATCAATGGTGAAGTTATTGTTGGACCAACAGATGAAGAAATTGCTTCTTATGAAAAGAAGGCTGAAGAATATGCTGCAGAAAAAGCTGCATTAAAGGCAATGAAGGATCAACCATCCGTATCTACAGATGGACACAAAGTTCTTCTTGTTGGAAACATTGGTTCTCCAGCTGATGTAGATGGTGTATTAGAAAATGGTGGTGAAGGTGTAGGTCTTTTCCGCTCTGAATTCTTATATATGAAGAGTGAAGACGATTTCCCTAATGAAGAAACTCAATTCGCTGCATATAAAGAAGTTCTTGAAAGAATGGAAGGTAAACCAGTTGTTATTCGTACATTAGATATTGGTGGCGATAAGAAACTAAATTACTATACTTTCCCTGAAGAAATGAACCCATTCTTAGGCGTTCGTGCAGTACGTTTCTGCTTGATGAGAAAAGATATTTTCAAGACACAATTAAGAGCTTTGATTAGAGCTTCTGCTTATGGACATTTATGCATTATGTTCCCAATGATTGCTACTGTTGCTGAATTCAAAGAAGCTAAGGCTTGCTACGAAGAAGCTAAAGCTGAATTGATTAGCGAAGGTGTAAAGATTGGTGACAAGATTGAAGTTGGATGTATGATTGAAATTCCTGCTGCTGCAGTATTGGCTGATCAGTTATCTAAATATGCAGACTTCTTCTCTATTGGTACAAATGACTTGATCCAATATTCTATGGCTGCAGATCGTATGAGTGAACCAGTTTCTTATTTATACCAACCATTAAACCCATCTATCTTAAGACTTGTTAAGATGACAATCGATGGTGCACATAAGAATGGTAAATGGTGTGGTATGTGTGGAGAAATGGCAGGCGATGAACTTGCTGCTCCAGTTCTATTAGGCTTAGGACTTGATGAATTCTCTATGTCCGCAACATCTATCCTACGTGCTCGTAAGATGATCAATGGTTTAAGCTATGCAGAAATGCAAGAATTAGCTGCTAAAGCTGTTGAATTAGATACATGTGAAGAAGTTACTGATCTAATTAAATCTGCAATTGAAAAGTAGAAAATAATTTAAAACTGCCGTCTTGAATGATGGCAGTTTTTTGCTTTGTTTAGAGAGGTGGCTATGAATTTTATATTTTTTTGCTATGAAATTAGTGTTGTGAATAAATTCCTAAATAAAAATGATGAGTAGTGGATGAGAATCTATGTAAGTGGGTTGAGTTTACAAAATATAATCATCTTGGTATGACAAATAGAATTCGTGCAATTGGAAAAATTCTTAGATAAAAAACATATGGTGTTTCAATAACCATATGTTTTTAACAATTTACAAAAGGAACACTACTATCAACATAGAATTCTTGTAAATCATCTAATCTTAAACAACCTAACTTTCTACCATATACGCATCCACAATCAATATGAAATATCGTATCATTTTTTCCGTGTATGATTTTCCCTTCATACTCTGGTCCATAACAGAAAGTAGGTACATGCCCTACAACCATTTTTACATCTGAAAATGGATTATCATCAATATCAATATGTGCCCATACTAATATCTCAGGTGGAACTTGA
>CAVKTV010000208.1:0-2616 GCA_963659075.1 Lachnospiraceae bacterium
ATTCTTGCTTCTAAAGAGATACATCCTTCTTTGTATTGATTGTTGATTGCTTTTAACATTGGTAAAGGTCCACAAGATAGAACATATTGACAATCAATATGATTCTCTTTGATTGCATCTAATACCGTTCCTTTTGTTCCAACACTTCCATCCATTGTCGCAAGATAAACATTTTCTGTAATTGTCTTGAAAGCATCAAATAAAATAACATCATCTTTTGTATTAAAACCTAATACAACTGTAATCTTTTGATTCTTCTTTTGATATTGTTTCGCAGTCTCTAGGAGTGGAGGCACACCTACACCTCCACCAATCAAAAGAACTTCTTTTTCTTCTACAGGAAAGCCATTTCCACATGGTCCAAACAAAGAAACTGTCTTTTCTTTCATTTGAGACATATATTCCGTGCCTTGTCCTACGACTTTATACACAAGAACGATTGTCTCATCATCTTTTACTTCACACACAGAAATTGGTCTTCTTAAGAAGAAGCCTGGAACTTCTACTTCAACAAATTGACCACAAGTAACATCTTTTGCGATACTTGTTTGAAGTGTCATTTGATAGACATCTTTTCCGATACATTCATTGTTTAATATTTTCGCAATATCTGTTTTCATCATTTACCCATTTCATTCATAGAAATCATAGAAAAGCTTCTAGATTCTAATACTCTACATAATGCATCTGCAGTATCTAAAGATGTCATACAAGAAATATTATTTTCTGCAGATACTCTACGAATCAAGAATCCATCTAAACTTGTTTCACGATTCTTATCTTCCATTGTATTGATAACAAAGGAAACTTTACCTTGTTGGATGATATCTAAGACATTTTCTTTTACATCTTCATCGTTGATCTTCGCAGCAACATGTACAAATAGTCCATTCTCTTTTAAGAACTTAGCAGTACCTGAAGTTGCATAGATACCATATCCTATTGCGTATAGTCGTTTCGCAATTTTTAATGCTTCATTTTTATCACTATCTGCGATTGTCATTAAGACTGTTCCATACATTGGAATCTTAACACCACTTGCGACTAAAGCTTTATATAATGCATTTTCTAAACTTGTATCACCACCTAGTGCTTCTCCTGTAGATTTCATTTCAGGACCAAGTACTGTATCTACACTTCTTAACTTCGCAAAAGAGAATACTGGTGCTTTTACATAGACTCTAGATGCATCTTCTGTATGATATCCAGGTGTAAACCCTTGTTGTTCAATAGATTCACCTAATACTGCTTTTGTGGCAACAGTGCACATTGGTACACCTGTAATCTTTGACAAGAAAGGAACTGTTCTACTAGATCTTGGATTGACTTCTAATACATATACTTTTTCATCTTTATCCACAATAAATTGAATATTGTATAAGCCAATGAATCCAAATCCTTTACCAATACGAATTGCGTAATCAATAATCGTATCTTTCACTTTCTGAGACAATGATTGTGTTGGATATACAGAGATAGAGTCACCAGAATGAATACCAGCTCTTTCAATATGCTCCATCACGCCAGGAATATAAACTTCATTTCCATCCGCAATCGCATCGATTTCACATTCTTTTCCTAAAACATAACGATCAACTAAAATTGGAGAATCATGTGAGATTTCTTTTACAGCTGTTGCCATATACTTCTTCAATTCTTCATCATCTTGTACGATTTCCATCGCTCTACCGCCTAATACATAAGATGGTCTAACAAGAACAGGATAAGAAATTTCATGTGCGATTTCTAATGCACCTTCAACAGTCGTTGCTGTCTTACCCACTGGTTGAGGAATTTCAAGTTTTTCTAACATTGCTTCAAATTCATGACGATCTTCAGCTTTATTGATAGATTCTAATGATGTACCTAAAATCTTAACACCATGTTTTGATAAAGAATCCGCAAGGTTGATTGCTGTCTGTCCACCAAATTGTACGATAACTCCAATTGGCTGTTCTAAATCAATGACATGCATAACATCCTCTGTTGTGAGTGGTTCAAAGTAAAGTTTATCTGAAATCGAGAAGTCAGTAGAAACCGTTTCTGGATTGTTGTTGATAATGATTGCTTCATAACCTTCCGCATGTAATGTTTCAATACAATGAACTGTTGCGTAGTCAAATTCAACACCTTGACCAATCCGAATTGGACCGGAACCTAAAACAATCACTTTCTTTTTATCACTTTGAATGGATTCATTTTCATGTTCATATGTGGAATAGAAATATGGTGTTTCAGAACGGAATTCACCAGCACATGTATCTACCATCTTATAAACAGGTGTAATACCTTCTTTTCTTTCTAAGTTATAAAGATCAAATTCATTCATGTTCCAATTTCTTGCGATAAAGGAATCAGAGAATCCATATTTCTTTAACTTCTTTAATACTTCAATATCACCGACATACTCTTTCATTTCTTTTTCAAGATCAATGATTCTTTGAATATGTGCTAAATACCAATAATCAATATTCGTTACATCATGAACGCTCTTTGCGTCTAATCCTCTTCTGAGCCATTCCGCAACCGCAAAGATTCTTTCATCATCTCTACCGCCAATCTTAGAGAATAATTCCTCATTACTTAAATCACAAAACTCTTTTTTCTCTATATGAT
>CAVKTV010000209.1:0-399 GCA_963659075.1 Lachnospiraceae bacterium
CAGATATGGAATTGTATGAAGGTGCACATTTTGATTCCTATGGAGTTGGTGAAAAATTAATTACTTCATCTTCTTCTCCGGTTTTTGGTGGTGTTTATAAGTTAGTAGCTGTTAAAGAAAAAGATGGTTCTTATTCACCACGTATGAAATGTTCTGATTCTGCATCAAAGGCAATCATTCCAGGTAAATTAATGGCTTGGCGTATTTATGATGAAGAAGGCAAAGGACAGGCAGATATTATCTCTTTGGATGATGAAGAAATCGTAGAAGGAAAAGAAATCACGGTATATGATATGAATCCTGATGCTTTCCACCATTCTAGAACGATTAAACCTATTAAAGTTGAAAAAATATTGGTTCCTCATATTATCGAGGGAGAACTAGCGATAGATCTTCCAT
>CAVKTV010000209.1:409-2592 GCA_963659075.1 Lachnospiraceae bacterium
ATCAGAACTCAGACCAAAAATGCCACATACACATTACGTTGATTTAACGGAAAAAGTCTATCAATTAAGAGAGAACATGTATCAAAAACTACATGGAGGTTCTCTTGATTAAGGCGTTGGTTTTTGGTGGAGCTTTTAATCCTCCTACAAATGCACATATTCAATTAGCTGAATTCGCAAAAAATAAAACAAACAGTGATGTTGTTATTTTTGTTCCTAGCAAAATGACTTATATTAAAAACGAACAAAAAAAAGATTTCGCTTTTTCTGATGAAATGCGATTGAACATGTTAAATCAGATTGCGAAAAGTCATGATTGGATGATTGTGAGTGATTATGAAATACATCTTGAACAACAACCTAGAACTTATTTCACTTTAAAGTATTTAAAAGAACAAGGATATACATGCAAATTAATGTTTGGTTCAGATAAATTAGCAGAATTAGAAACAGGATGGAAGCATATCGATGAGATATGTAAAGAATTTGGTATTGTTTGTTTAGAAAGAAATCATGATGATTGTAAAACAATCATTTTAAATAATCAGTTTCTTTTAAAATACCGATCAATGATTCAATTAATTGATACACCAGATAAATTTCAAATGGTTTCTTCTACACTTGTTCGTAAATACTTTATTGAAAAAGAGTATTCCAAAATTGATACTTTAATTCCTAAGGAATTAAATGGATTAAGAGATTTGGATAGGAAGGATTTTTATGAAAAATAAAATGATCAAAGTAGGTAATGTTATTCCGTGTTTGAAGGTAGCTGATGTTACTTATAATACAAAACAAATCATAGAAACGATTCAGGATCATTATGATTGTGGTGTTTTACTCTTTCCTGAATTATCTGTATGTGGATATACATGTGCAGATCTTTTTGGAAGTAAATTATTATTAGAAGCTTGCCAAAAAGCACTATTAGATATATCAAAAGTAACGAAAAGTTTAGTGGTTGTTGGTGCACCACTTCGTAAAGATCATTGCCTTTATAATTGTGCAGTATTTATGTCAAATGGGGAAATTAACGCTGTGATTCCTAAAATAAATATTCCTACTTACTCTGAATTTTATGAAGAAAGATGGTTTACTTCAGGAAAAGATATCAAAGATTCTTTGATTCAAATTGGGAATATGGAAGTTCCTTTTGGAATCAATCTTTTATTAGAAGATATCCATTCTGGTGCAGTTGTAGGTTGTGATATTTGTGAAGATTTATGGGTTCCAGATAAGCCTAGTACACATGCTTGTTTAGCTGGTGCTAATATTATTGTAAATCTAAGTGCTTCTGATGAACTTATAGGAAAACAAGAATATCGTAGAAATATGGTTTCACAACAATCTAGTAGTTGTTATTGTTCGTATTGTTATGTTTCTAGTGGAGTAGATGAATCTTCAACAGATCTTGTTTTCTCTGGACATTCATTGATTTATGAAAATGGAAAACAATTAACAGATTCTATTTTTACAGATAGAACACATGTAGATACAGCTTTGATTGATTTAGATACGATTACATATAATCGTCAACATCAAAATACATTTGGATATGAAGAAGGATATACAAGAGTATCTTGTTTGATTTCATCTATTGGTAATTGTGATGATATTTCTGTTGAACAATTGGTTTCAATATTTCAAAAAGAAAACTATTTCATAGCGAGAAATCCATTTGTACCAAATGATGATATTGAAAGGGAAGATAGATGTAAAAAAATATTACAAATTCAAGCGAATGGTCTAGCTACTAGAGTACGCGCAACACATATTAAAAATCTAGTAATTGGTATTTCTGGTGGTTTAGATAGTACACTAGCTTTACTTGTATGTCATGAAGCACAGAAAATTTGTAAAGATATTCATATCATTGGCTATACAATGCCAAACAAAGGTAATACAAGTTCTTTGACATACAATAACGCAATCGCTTTAATGAAAAGATTGGATGTTGAATTAAGAGAATGCGCAATTGGTGAAGGAGTAAAACTTCATCTTGAAGAATTAGGACATGGTAATTCATATCAAGGTGAAGGGGATACAACATATGAAAATGCCCAAGCAAGATACCGTACGTATATTTTAATGGATGCCGCAAATATGGAGAATGGTCTTGTTGTAGGAACTGGTGATTTAAGTGAACTTGCGTTAGGTTGGTGTACATATAATGGAGATCATAT
>CAVKTV010000210.1:0-2588 GCA_963659075.1 Lachnospiraceae bacterium
GATCTGATTGGTTTAATCTTATCTTTTGCCATACCCAATCATGATTACGATACACCTTGATAAGACAAGCCCCATCTTCCACTTTGAACATATTCCCTTTATAGAGAGAAGGTGTTAAATGATGACCTACATCTAGCTTTGGTTGAGAACCAATACATCCATTTTGATTCCAGTTTTCTAGTTGAGAAGCATAACTAGAATAGGCACCTATGGCTTTCGTGATAGCTGCTCTTCTAAGGTAAGAAGGAAGCTTATAGAACTTTTCATCAAAATCATAGAGAGCTTGATTATATCTTGTACCATGAACCAATCTTTCTACAAAGTTCATTCTAGCTTTACTTGTAGGAAGTTTAGATATCTCAATCCAATGTTCTTGGACAGGTGTTAAAAGATAGTCAATGGCATCATTAAAGATTACAGTTGTTCTTTTCACTGCATCATATCCATCTTTAAATTTGATTCCATAGCTTTGTGTTATCTTCATGACAATATTATATTCTATCGAATGTATCTCTTTTGAATTTATGCACGTAAATGCACGCTTTTTTCAGTCAACATAATAGAAATTAACATAGATAAAGATATATGATTGAAAACCATACTTTTATAAGTTCAGTATCAGAAACCAGTGAAGCAATGATAAAACGATATATATATAAGATCAAGGAAAACATTAGCTGACTAACCCCGCCTAAATCAATAGATTATAGACGGGGAATGCGTCGGCTTTTATTCAAAACAATCTAATAGAAAGACAGAAAAGAATAAAATTGTTGAAAAAAGAAGATAGAAAGAATTATCTTGTCGATCTTTTATTTTCTTGATTTTTTTGCGACAATATATAAAACAACAACATAAATGAAATCTATTACAATTCTTTCTATAAGAAATAGGTTTGATTCATAAAATGAAATAGATAAATCAGAATAAAACAACGAATTTGTAATGAAAAAAACTGATTGATAAGTGATTGCGTGAGAACTTAGAATGATTGATACAATAAATATTTTCAATGTATTTGAATAGTTAGATGTAAAGTATAAATACCCATAACTAAAGATTCCAAGTAGAAATAATAAAGATAGTGAATCATCGCTATTTAATAGTAACGCAATACCTAGAAATAGAATGCATGTGAGTAATAGAGTGGATATATTAATCCAAATATTCTCTTTTTTTCTAAATGCATATAGAAAGACAGAAATGATAAAAGCTTCAATCAAACTGAGTACATAATACATAGCGTTACCTCACAAGATAATTAAGATAACTATCTTTTATTCGTTTGGATTGTTTCTGTGTAAAAGGGAATGAAAGGGTATCGTTGATTATAATGGTATAGTTTTCAATAGAAGAAATAAAAGCACAATTTACGATGTGGTTTTTATTTACATGAATAAAAATGGATTCATCAAGTTCTTTCTTTAATTTTCTGAAAGATAAACGATCATGATATATTTGATTTGTTTTGGTATGAATATATAAATCATTTCCTAGTACTTCAAAATATACAATATCTCTATAGGAAATATTTTTAATGATTCCAGAATGATTCAATGAATAATATGTTATTGGTTTATATCTTAGAATGAATTTGTTTAAAGCGAAATATAAGTCTTGTTTTAAATGACTTTTTCTAACAAAGTAAAAACTCGGCAATTGAAAAGACTGAAAAACGAGATCTTCATGCGAAGAACAAAAACAGATTTGTACATTTGGGTCAATATTGGCAATTTTTTTAGATAATTCAAACCCGTTGATATTTGGCATGTCTATATCAAGAATATATAAATCATTTATATGTTCGCTTTCTATAATGAAATCTGAATTGTGAAATGGTGTAATAGAAAATGTACAATTGAAATCTTTAGAAAATTCTAAAATTGTATTTTTTGTATTTGATAGATCGTTTGAATGATCATCAACAATTGTAATTGTATAGTTCATGTGTTCTCCTAAAACTATTCTAACTTGATCAGATGAAAAAGCCAATCTAACGATTGACTTCTAAGCCTTTGGAAAACTGACTGTAAATGTACTTCCTTTACCTAATTCACTTTCTAAATGAATTGTTCCATGAGATATTTTAACTGCGTGTTTGACGATGGATAATCCTAATCCAGTTCCACCAGTAGCTCTAGAGTGAGATTTATCTACACGATAGAATCTTTCAAAGATACGATTTTGATCTTCTAATGGAATTCCAATACCATGATCTTGTACAGAAACATAAGATAGATGATTCTTAGAATAAGTAGATACAAGGATTGAAGTATCATTATCAGAGTATCTAATTGCGTTATCAATTAGGTTATATACGATTTCATAAATCAAACGGTTGTTCGCTTTAATGAATGCATCTTCTAATTGTGTTTCAATCTTGATATTCTTTTTTGTTGCACTTTCTTTTAAAGAAATAATTGCTTCTTTGACAGAATCATTGATTCTTAATGTACTTTCTTCTACTTCAGAACTTTCATCTAATTGTGATAAACGAATAATATCATCAATTAGAGTTAACATTCTTGCGGATTCTTTATGTATCTTTTCATAGAATGAATTGACATCTTCTTGTTTTACTAAATGAT
>CAVKTV010000211.1:0-2555 GCA_963659075.1 Lachnospiraceae bacterium
AAGATGATAAAAATGAAATGGTCCAATGCCAAAAGTGTGACCATCGTAGATAGGAGATTATATGATTGAATTCACAGAAGAAAAAAGATTTACAAAAGATCAAGTACAACAATTATTTACATCAATTCATTGGGTGTCAGGAAACTATCCAAACAGGTTATATAAAGCATTGATGCATTCTTCAATGGTTTTAACAGCGTGGGATGAAGATAAACTTGTAGGACTTGTAAGAGTATTGGATGATACAGCGATGTTAGCGCAGATCCATTATGTTTTAGTGCATCCAGACTATCAAGGACAGGGTATTGCGGGAAAGATGATTGAATATGCAAAAGAAAAGTACAAAGATTTTTTATATATAGAAGGAATGCCTGAAGATAAAGATAATGTTCCATTCTATGAAAAACATGGATTTTCTCTTATGGAAAATGGTGCCGCAATCCAAATTTGTAATCTAAATGTAGATGAATAGACAGAAAGAGCGAAATGCTCTTTTTTGTTTGGAGGGATGCGTATTTTCATGTGTTATAATCGTTGTAGAAAAGCACATATATTTTATTGGGAGATGAGTCATGTTAGTAGAAGAAGTAAATGAAGAAATCATTCAAGATATAGGGAATGCGTTAAGTGATGAAAATTCTTTTGCGTATAAAGATCTAGCTTCTTTTTATTTTGAAGAATATACAAAAGCGATGGCGCAATCTGGTTTGTTATTTACAACAAGTGAAAATCATGAAGGATTTATTGTATTAAAGAAGCCTGCACAAAACATTAGTATGAAATCTATGAAATATTTAACGAATGGTTTCGTGAAAACAATGTCCATTAAAGAACTTCTTCGCTATAAAAAAGCTATGAAAGATGCAGGATACTCTTTAAAAGAAGAATATATGAATACTGGAAAACCATTTGTTTATGTTGGAATGGTTTGTGTATGTAATAAAGAAAAAGAAGATGAAGTTTTAAAACAATTATTAAACTTAGCATTTGAAGAAGGAAAACGTTTGAATGTTCCGGTTATCTTAGATACAGATTCTGAAAAGAAGAGTGAAAAATATAAGAATTTAGGAATGCAATTAGAACAAGTTCGAGATTTAGGCGAATGGGGAAAATGTTTTGATTTTTTGAAATATCCTAATGAATGAAAAGGGGAATGAAATGAGAAAAAAGAAATTGTTTAGTTTATTGATGATGCCAATTCTATTGTTATGTGGTTGTTCTACAACGACAAGTGAATCATCAACAGAAATGACATATCATCTTTCACAAGAAGAACTATTAGAAAAATTATCGACTGCTAGACTTGCGGTGCAATTGGGTGGCTTAAATGAAATTAACGCTATAAATGATTTTCCGGATGCCGATGTTTTATCTTATTCTGGAAATACAGATACACTTGCGGCATTGGATTCCAAGAAAGCCGACTATGCTTTAGTTCCTGATACGATTGCGGTGCGATACATCGAAGCAAACAATTATACATTTGAATATTGTGATACAGATGTTTATACATATGAAATTGCTTATACTTTGGAAAAGGGGAATGATTCTTTAAAGAGTCAAATTAATGAACAAATTCTAAATATGAAAGAAGATGGAACTCTAGATAAACTCTATAAAAAATGGGTCGATGATAGAGATTATTCTACAGATGATATTCCGCGTGTTACCGATAAAAATGCGCCTGTGCTACGCGCAGCAGTGAGTAGTACAAACGAACCAATCACTTTTATTTCAAATGGGAAAAGTGTTGGTTATTCTTGTGATGTGTTAGAAAGAGTTGCGTATGCCTTAGGGATGCGAGTTGAATACCAAGATATGGCTTTTGCGAGTATGATTCCTTCCATCAAGAGTGGAAAATCAGATATTGCGGTAGCTGTAACACCAACAGAGGAAAGAAAAAAAGAAGTTGATTTTACAGAACCATTTCTGTATGAACATACAGTTGCCGTTTCTAGAAAAGCGAATGCAGGATCTATATCAATTATAGAATCATTGAAGAATAATTTCACTGGCACGTTCATTACAGAAGATAGATGGAAATTGTTTGTAAGTGGTATAGAAGTTACAGTGATTATTTCAGTATTTGCGTATTTATTAGGTACGATCATTGGGGCATTGTTATGCTTAATGTTGATGTCTAAGAATAAAGTTATTTGTTCTATTGCGAAAATATATTGTAAGTTAGCTACTGGAATTCCAATTCTTGTATGGTTGATGATCTTGTATTACATCGTATTCAAAGAATTTGATATTAGTGGAATCATTGTCGCAATCATTGCCTTTGGTTTACAAACTGGTGCATCTTTATCCGGTATCTTTAAAACAGGTATTGATTCTGTAGATGTAGGACAAAAAGAAGCTGCAGAAGCACTAGGATTCAATGAATCAACGATCTTTAGAAGAATCATATTCCCACAAGCAGCTTTAAAGATATTTGATTTATACAAAGGAGAATTTGTATCAGTAGTCAAAACAACATCTATCGTAGGATATGTGGCAATTAGTGACTTAACAAAAGTATCTGATATTGTAAGAAGTAGAACATATCAAGC
>CAVKTV010000212.1:0-2545 GCA_963659075.1 Lachnospiraceae bacterium
CAACAAATTAATCTTGTTTGATATCCAACCACAAATAATATACCTACTAATAACATTCTTAGATATTTATTGAAATCTAAAGAGATTCTAAGGAAACAACTTCCCCAAAACGTCGCTAGAAGAAACCATAGTGCACCAATACTAGGAATATAGAAAGGTTCTGTATACCCATCACCTGCACCATACAAAGAAGCATATACCCAAGTTTTAAAAGTATTCACCGTATCATGATTCAACCAACCTTTAAATGTACCTAATACAATGATTACACAACAAGTGACAATATAAGGGATAATCAATGTTCTAAACTTCACGCCAATAAATTCTTTTAAACTTCTTTTCTTGTTTATAAAATATCCTGTAATCAAGAAAAATATTGGTACATGAAATGTAAATACAACTCTATTAATATTAGAATTTCCTAAATGCCCTAATATGATACAAATAATCGCTATACCTTTCGCAATATCTATATAGCGTAATCTATTACTTTCATTCATCATTACCATTAACCATTTGTATTTTCTTCTGTAGGCATCGCATAATATGTTTCTAAAACATATCCATTCTCATTTAATGCCTGTATGACTTTCTCATCATTTGTATAGATTGCATGTTGATCAGATATTTGCATCCATTGATATCCATTGTTGAATAAAATATAAGAGTTTAAACCAATACTTGTAACCATTGTCGTATTCTTTTGCGTCGCTAATTCTTCTCCTTGGAATAAACTACTAGAGAAAGTTCCTTTAAAATAATTGTCATACAGTTGTGGAACATCCATAGAATACAATTCACCTTCTTTATGATTCACAACAACTTGAAGAACTTTCTTTTCGGATTTCATGATTTCAGCGTATGAATTATATTCATTCATAATAACCAAATCCGAATATTGTGGAACAATAAAATAGAACAAAACACCAAAAGTAAGTATCAATGTAGTTACTTTATTAAAATGAACCTTTCTATCAACAATAAAAGAAACAATTGTATTCTTAAAGATATACAGAAGACAGCCTAATAGAATCACAATCATCATCAATACAGGAAATACGATATACATCGTTGTATTATCTGCATATTGTAAATGAGCTGCAGCTACAAATGTTCTAATATAAGCCAACGTTGATGGAAGCTTAACAAATAAGCCAGCCATACATAAACCAACAGTCATACCAGTCGCAATACTTTCTGCTTTCTTTTCTTTTGCAGATACTTCTTCTTCCTTTTTAAAATTCACAAAAGGCATAACCAATAATAAATTGAAGTTTGGATCAATATAATGATGTTCTGAAATACAATGGAATGTAATTAAAGCTAATACGATGGCTAATTTATAATTGTTATTTTGAAGTACTTTCTTCATCGTAAATAGCCATAAAGACATCATTACAAGGAAATAAACCCAACCATATCGAATAAATATCAGTGCGTAACTATTATCAATAAAGTTATATCCATTATTGAAATCAGCTCCACCAAATCCACCACCTCTTAGATCAAAGAAACTACCAAAAGGATGGATACCATAGTTCATCACTCCACTAACAGTTAAGTTTAAGCGATTACTCATTAGGTTATTCACTGTTTCCATATATGGAATACCCATTTGATATAAAACACATAATATCAATGTTAATAACGCACATGCAGGAAAAGCACACATCAATAAAATACGACATACTTTCTTGAATTTCGTTAAATCTATTTTATTTTTCAGATATGAAACTACATTATAGACAATGATACAAACAATCAATAAAACAGAACACATTGTACTCGTTCTACTATGTGCTACAAACATCGCATTGAATAGAGATAAGATTGCGGGTATTAACATGAACCAATCAGAACACTTCTTCTTTTTCGTCCATAAAAACATCACAAAAAAGAAAACAATCGATGCATAATCTGTTGGATAACAAATTCCCCAACTACTTCTAACACTTGTCGAACCACCATAAATATAATTAATAATAATATTTACTTGTGATGAAAATATCGCAATCAATAAAATCAAACCAATAAAAAACAAATATACAGAAAGCACTTTATCATACTTAATTGGTGGTAAATACGTTAGAAATGAATATGCATTTCCACTAGCACGATAACTAAAAAAAGTAGCCAAAGTCATCGAAAAAAATAAAACAATTGCGGTAAAATCTTTTTTCTTCAATGCTTTGATTAATTTAAATGCACACATCAAATATAAAACATACACAATTTTAGATAATTGTGATCCTGTTAATCTAACAGGAATAGCAGTACATGTTAGCATAAAATAAACAATATATGCACCACTCATAATCAAAACAATCACATTAATTAATTTCTCTAAATTCTCAAATTTCTTCTCATTCATATCTACTATCATATAGCATTTCCAAGCAAAAAAAAAGGAACTATACAAACTATGGCATAGCCATAGCTCATATAGTTCTCTACTCACATCTTTCCAATAATACTACCAACTAAACTAATATTTTGTCTGTTAGCTAAATCAATGATCTTACTTACAGAATCATATTTCGATTGT
>CAVKTV010000213.1:0-2542 GCA_963659075.1 Lachnospiraceae bacterium
GAAAATGATAAAATTTTAATTGTAGATGATTTTTTAGCGAATGGTCTAGCGATACAAGGCTTAATTGATATCGCTAAGCAAGCAAATGCCCATGTAGAAGGAATTGGTATTTGTATTGAAAAAACATACCAAGAAGGTGGAAAAAAGATTAGAAATCTTGGATATTCTGTAGAATCATTAGTAAAAATCAAAAATATGGAAAATGGAAGAATTGAGTTTGAGGACTAATTCTTCTTTTTTTATTGAAAAAGTGTCAAAAAGCATTGACATCAAATGTTAGTTTTACTAAACTAACTATGGTTAGAAATGGTTAACCATAGTAAGGAGGCGAAATATGTTACCTTTAACATTCGCAGATGTTGATCAAGAAGTAACGGTTCAACTAGTAAAAGGAAATCCTGAAATAAAGAAGCATCTTGAAGATCTTGGCTTTGTTGCAGGTGGAAAAGTAAAAGTGATTTCCAAAAATGGAGACAATTTAATTGTTAACGTGAAAGAAACGAGACTTGGCTTAGATAAAACTATGGCTAACAAAATTATGATCTAGTGGAAAGGGGATATCATGACATTAAAAGAAGCAAAAGTCGGATCCACAGTCAAAGTTGTGAAACTACATGGCGAAGGAGCTGTTAAAAGAAGAATCATGGATATGGGCATCACAAAAGGTGTTGAAATCTATATTTGTAAGGTCGCTCCATTAGGAGATCCAGTAGAAGTAACTGTTCGTAACTATGAATTGTCACTTCGTAAAGATGACGCTCAATTTATTGAAGTAGAAGTCGTAAAGTAATAAAAGGGGAAAAACATGGCAGAAATTAGAATTGCTTTGGCAGGTAATCCAAACTGTGGTAAAACAACATTGTTTAATGCATTAACAGGTTCTAATCAGTATGTTGGTAACTGGCCAGGCGTAACAGTAGAAAAGAAAGAAGGTAAGTTGAAGGGACATGCAGATGTTACGATTCAAGACTTACCTGGTATTTACTCACTTTCTCCATATACATTGGAAGAAGTCGTATCAAGAAATTATCTTGTTGGTGATAAACCAGATGTAATCTTAAACATCATTGATGGTACAAACCTAGAAAGAAACCTATATTTAACTACACAATTAGCTGAAACAGGTATTCCTATGGTGATTGCAATCAACATGATGGATCTTGTAAAGAAAGATGGAGATGATATCAAAGTTCAAGAATTGAGCAAGAAACTTGGATGTAAGATCGTTGAAATCTCAGCTTTAAAGAATCAAGGTATCAAGGAAGCTGCTGAAGAAGCTATCAAAGCAGCAAATGAAAAGAAACTTCCTGCTTCAATGACTTATACAAAGGATGTTGAAGAAGCATTAACAACAATTGAAACAGCTGCTAATTTAACTGATGCGCAAAAGCGTTGGTATGCTGTGAAATTGTTCGAAAAGGATGAAAAGGTTCTTGCAGAAGTAACTTTGTCCGCAGATGCTAAGAAAACAATTGAATCAGTAACAAACAAAGTTGAAATAAATGAAGATGATGATTCAGAAGCAATCATTACAAATGAACGCTATGAATACATTGCTACATTGTTGAAGAATGTTTATGTTAAGAAGAATGCTGGAAAGATGAGTGTTTCTGATAAGATTGACCAAATCGTTACAAACAGATGGTTAGCTCTTCCAATCTTCGCAGCAGTGATGTTCTTTATCTATTGGGTAGCAGTCGCTACTTTAGGTACAGTTGTTACTGACTGGACAAATGACGTATTATTTGGAGAATGGATCCAACCAGCTGTACAAACATTACTTGAAAATGCAGGTGCTGCTGAATGGGTAGTATCACTTGTAGTAGATGGTATTATTGGTGGTATTGGTGCTCCTGTTGGATTTGCTCCACAGATGGCTATCGTATTCTTCTTCTTATCAGTATTAGAAGATTGTGGTTACATGGCTCGTGTTGCATTTATCATGGATCGTATTTTCAGAAAGTTTGGTCTTTCTGGTAAATCATTCATTCCATTTATGATTTCTCAAGGTTGTGGCGTTCCAGGTATCATGGCTACACGTACAATCGAAAATGAAAAAGATCGTCGTATGACAATGATCACAACAACTACAATTCCTTGTGGTGCTAAGTTACCAGTTATTGCAATGATTGCTGGTTACTTGTTAGGTGATGGTACTTGGTGGTTCGCTCCAGTTATTTACCTTGCATCTATCGCATTAGTAATTGTTACTTGTGTTATTTTAAAGAAGACAAATATGTTCTCTGGTGATCCAGCTCCATTCGTTATGGAACTTCCTGCATATCACGTACCTTCTTTAAAGGGCGTATTATTACACGTTTGGGAAAGAGTATGGGCATTCTTAAAGAAGGCCGGAACAATCTTATTCCTATGTTGTGCAGTAATGTGGTTCTTAGGTTCATTTGGTATCCAAGATGGTACATTCGGTCTTGTTGATACTGAATACTGTTTCTTAGCTACTATCGGTAACGCAATCGCTTGGATCTTTGCTCCTCTCGGATGGGGCAACTGGCAGGCTGCCGTCGCTTCCATCACAGGTCTT
>CAVKTV010000214.1:0-2486 GCA_963659075.1 Lachnospiraceae bacterium
TCGACCCCAACTTATTTTGAAGGGTGACCCCAACCCCGACTGATTTTAGAGTGCCATTAATTTCATATAGGCTTTTTTCTATTGACAGACTAAATTTGTTTATCTTATCATTTAATAGTCAAAGTGACTATTATGGATAAAAGAAATGAATTAGGTGAAACTTTAGAAGAGTTTCTAAAAAATTATGATGAAAATGAATATCGCAGACCAAGTAATACAGTAGATATGATTTTATTTACTGTTTCGGAAGGAAAGTTAAAAATATTACTTGTGAAAAGAAAGAATCATCCTTTTATAGGGGACTGGGCAATGCCAGGTGGTTTTGTGAATTTTGATGAAGACATGGAAAAAGCCGTTAGTCGTGAATTAGAAGAAGAAACAAGTATTTCCGAATACACGTATTTCCGTCAACTTTATACATTTGGTAATGCAGATAGAGATCCAAGAACGCGTATTATCACGACTGTTTACTTATCTATGACACCTTCATCAAATATCAAAAATACGCACGCAAATGATGATGCGAGTGATGCAGGATGGTTTACTATTTCTAAAAAAACAATTTCGACGGATGAAAAAGGTAGAAAGTCTATTGTTTCTTTAGATGAAGAACATAAAGGTATTCATATAGCTTATGAAATTGTTGAAACCGCAAAAAGAAATTATGTAGAAAGTAAATCTCAGTGGTTAGCTGAAAGTAATGCACAACTTGCTTGTGATCATATTAAAGCTATTAATATGGCAATGGATGTTATGAAGCATAGAGTGGCATCTACTGGTATTTTATTTAATCTATTACCGGATGAATGTACGTTAAGAGAAGTACAAGACGCATATGAAGCTGTTATTGGACATAAAGTAGATACTGGTAATTTTAGAAGAGATATCAAAAAAATGATGCAAGATACTGGTAAGAAAACAAAAAGAGGTGGCAAACAAGCTGCGTTATATCGATTTGATCCGATGTACGATTATTTGGAGGAAAACTTATGAAAAAAGCGTTGGTAATTGTAGATGTACAAAATGACTTTGTTGATGGAGCATTAGGAACAAAAGAAGCAGTGAATATCATACCTTCTGTAGTTGAAGAAATACAGAAGGATTATGATCAAATTTATGTGACATATGATACACATGAAGATAATTATTTAGATACTTTAGAAGGTAAATATTTACCAGTAAAGCATTGTATCAAAGATAGTGAAGGATGGTCTTTAAATTCTGAAGTAAAAAAAGCTTTAGAAAATAAAAAGTATATTTCTGTAGAAAAACCCACTTTCGGTTCTTTTGCATTGGTTCAGTATTTAACGACTTATCAACCGGATGAAATTACAATAATTGGTTTATGTACAGATATCTGTGTCATTTCGAATGCACTATTGTTACGTGCAGCACTATCTAATACAACAATTAATGTAGTAGAAAAAGCATGTGCTGGTGTTACAGTAGAGAAACATAACGCAGCAATTGAAGTAATGAAATCTTGTCAAATCAACATATTATGAAAGAAGGGATAGATATGTCTAGTATTAAAGTAGAACCTTATATTGCGGATGAAGATTATGATAATCCAGCGATGGTAACAGATTTTTATGAATTTACAATGGCCAATTGTTTATTTGAACATGGTTTTAAAGATAAAACAATGGTTTTTAATATGTTTTTCCGTAAGAATCCAGATAATCAAGGATATAGTATTTCATGTGGACAACACGCACTTGTTAAATTCTTAAGAGAATATCATTTTAATGAAAGAGATTTGATTTATTTGAAAACGAAAGGTATGTCTGATGATTTTCTTGCATATCTCAAAGACTATCGTTGGAAAGGTAACATGTATGCCTTAAAAGAAGGATTGGTTTGTTATCCACAAGTTCCTATGGTGCGTATTGAATGTGATATGGTTGGTGCTATTTTAATTGAAACATATTTACTACAAACAATGAATTTCCACTCTCTCATTGCAACTAAGGCAACTAAAATTTCTGGTCTTTCTACACATACTCCTAGAAATGTTATGGAGTTTGGTACTAGAAGAGCGCAAGGTCAATCTGCAGGGGATAATGGAGCCTATGCAGCTATTTTGGGTGGCTGTATTGGTACTGCTAATTGCTTAGCAGAAATGAAATATGGCCCTGAAGTAAAAGCAGTTGGAACAATTGCGCATTCATTTATTGAATTCTATGAAGATGAATTTGAAGCATTTAAAGCATATGCGGATACATATCCTGATAATGTTTCACTATTATTAGATACATATAATATCTTAGAAAGTGGTTTACCAAATTTAATTAAAATTGATGATTATTTGATTCAAAAATATCCTAATGATCCAAATAAGCGTGTGAAAAGCGCAAGAATTGATTCTGGAGATCTTGCTAGAGGATATAAGAAGCTAAGAAAGAGATTGGATGAAGCAGGTAAATCATATGTGAAATTGGTTGCTTCTAATTCTTTAGATGAAAATACAATGGCAGATATGGAAT
>CAVKTV010000215.1:0-2451 GCA_963659075.1 Lachnospiraceae bacterium
GTATAAAGATTTTTGACTTTTTATAATAAATAAATCTCCATCACTCATAACATTCAATATTCCAGAATCAATAGAAATTGACTTCATTTCATTACCTGATAAATCATATATGTAATATTGAGCTTCCATCCTCATGCGGAACTTCAGAAATCGCAATCCTTTTCTTTTGTATCAAAAAATAAGACGGCTCATAATCCAGCGTCATAAGATTTCGAAAAGAATTTCCTGTTACATCAATAGAATTCAATCGATATATGATTTCACCATCATTATTTTCATATCTACTTTCATAAATCAATTGATTATCAAAATATTGAAACCCTTGACCATTCATTCCTAAATCAACATATCGTTGAAAAGAGTCAATAGCGTCTAATGTAGACCCAACAGCTTTATCATCAGCAAAATTCACTGAACCAATTCCTATATTTGTTCCATTATTGTCATAAGCAAAAAGAACAGCTCCACTTGATAAATAGTAAAAAGCATCCTTAGAAAACGTAGTGAATAAATTTGTCATATAGGATGCTTGAGCTAACGGAATCACTTCATCTGCATTCAACAAGGAATTCTTTTTTGAAGAAACATTAGTTGTAGCACAAGAACTAGTGATAAATAGTGCAACAATTAACAACACTTTATCTTTCATAAGAAATCCTTTCTAAGCCAATTATAGTTGTAACCGTTTTCATCGTCAAATGAATGCTATTTCATTGATTCTATTTAACGTGAAATTTCTTGATTTTTAATGTAAAAATAGCTATCATTAGAAGTACATACAGGTACCTAGTTTTAATTCACTTTACAATTAGTTATTGGGATATGTAGAAACGGAGACAAAAAATGGCAACAGGAAAAGTTAAATGGTTCAACGCTGAAAAAGGCTATGGATTCATTACTACAGAAGATGGAAAGGATGTATTCGTTCATTTTTCTGCTATCCAATCAGATGGCTACAAAACACTTGATGAAGGTGCAAGTGTAGAATTCGACGTCACTGAAAGTGATCGTGGACCACAAGCTTCCAACGTCGTAAAACTCTAATTCATATCGAATTAATGTGCAAATGACGCAAAAGAGACGAAAGTCTCTTTTTACTTTTTCTTAATAACGATATAATCTTCACATGTTCAAAAAGAAAATAAAGACAAATGATATTAATGAAAAATGGAAATATCGTTATACACAAACTAGTAATGATTTAAAAGATCTAGAAGAAATTACTAACGCTACACTTCGTTCTCAATACGATGCTTTGGCAAAAGGAACAGATGAAGGTATTTCTAACATGCCAAAGTTAAAAAATGCCATGTTAGAAGAAGCAGATATATTAGACAATGCCTCCGAAACTTTTGCGCGTCTTTCTAAGAAAGCACACGATCAATCCGATGAAATTCGAACACGTATTAAAGAAGCAGAAAAACACGAACGTAAAAGTAATAAGAGATTTAGAATTACACCTGTTAAACCAACGAATGCTGAAATTGATTATGAAGAAAAGATTACACATCATTTTGCGGCTGGTGTAACTTTCAACAAATTATTTTGGGTGTTCTTTATTGGATGTTTTGGTGGTGTTGTCATTGAAACACTTTGGTGCTTGATTACAAGAGGGCACTATGAATCTAGAGTTGGATTAATTTATGGACCATTCAACTTAGTATATGGTTTTGGAGCACTCGTATTAACTTATAGTTTGTACAAATATAGAAATAGAAGTGGCATTTATTCTTTCTTTGGTGGATTCATTAGTGGTTCTATTGTGGAATACTTATGTAGTTTCTTCCAAGAATTAGCGTTTGGATCAACTTCTTGGGATTATAGTTCTATGCCATACAACCTTAATGGTAGAATTTGCTTAGAATATTCTATCTTTTGGGGAATATTAGGCGTACTTTGGATTAAAACAATTTATCCTATCATGGCAACTTGGATCTTAAAGATTCCAAATAAGATTGGTAAAACATTAACTACTCTATTACTTGTATTTATGATTTTCAACTCTTTCATGTCTGGTTCTACAGTTTATAGATGGTATCAAAGAACACAAGGAAAAGAAGCTTCTAATATCTTTGAAACATACATCGACAAACATTATCCAAATAGTAAAATGGAAAAGATATACGCAAATCTTGAATTTAAAAAGTGAATCTATAGGTAAACTATAAATTCACTTTTTTAAATTTATTCTTATTGAAACTTAATTTTTGCATACTATTAATTTCTTTCTAGGTTTGTTAAAATTTGTTTTAGGTTTTATACAATATTGTTAAAATCCACTACAGCCCATTCTTACTCACTTTAATTCTCTTATTTCCAATTTGGCTTATCTAAAATTTAGGGATTTTATAATAATGAAAGGGATACGTATGAATATTGCAATCATAGATAACAACGAAGAAGATTTAGAGCGTTTTCGATTAATTGTAAACGAATTATCTAGTACTTTTG
>CAVKTV010000216.1:0-2448 GCA_963659075.1 Lachnospiraceae bacterium
ATGGTTCAAGGAAAAACGAACGGAATCACATTCTAATGTAACTAGACACTCATTCAGAAGTTCGATAAAATTATCTGTGCGAAGAAAAGAGGTTGAATATGGCTTTTGATTCATTGAGTGATAGATTAAATAAAGCGATGCGTAATGTTGTTGGTAAAGGAAAACTGACTGACGCGAATATGGAAGAAATGTTGAAAGAAGTGAGACTTGCACTTCTTGAGGCAGATGTAAACTATAAGATCGTGAAAGAATTTTTAGAAGATATTCGTGAAAAAGCAAGAGGGGAAGAAGTTCTTAACGCAGTAGAACCTGGACAACAACTTGTTAAGATCGTTCATGATCAAATTATTGATTTGTTGGGAAGTGAAGATGCTTCCATTCAATATAATGAAGATGGACTAACAATTATCATGCTTGTTGGTTTACAAGGTACAGGTAAAACAACAAGTGTTGCGAAAATTGCGAAAATCGCAAAAGAAAAGAACAATCGTAATCCAATGCTGATTGCTGCAGATGTAATTCGACCTGCCGCAATTGAACAATTACAAACATTAGGAAAAGAAATTGATGTTGAAGTATTTACAAAAGGTGTAGAAACACCAGCGTTAAAAACAGTACAAGAAGGTATAGCTTACGCCAAAGCAAATGGATATGACACAGTTTTTATTGATACTGCTGGTCGTTTGCATATTGATGAAGCTTTGATGAAAGAATTACAAGATATCAATGCTTATGTACGTCCAAATGAAATTCTTTTGACTGTTGATGCGATGACAGGTCAAGATATCGTTAATGTAGCCAAATCCTTTGCGGATGCTCTACCTTTAACTGGTTTAGTCGTAACAAAATTTGATGGTGACTCTAGAGGTGGTGGTGTTCTTTCTGTTAAGAAGATCACTGGTGTTCCTGTAAAGTTTGTTGGTGAAGGTGAAAAGATCGATGATATGGGTATATTCCACCCAGATCGTATGGCTGATCGTATTCTTGGAATGGGTGATGTTGTTTCTTTGGTTGAAAAAGCACAAGAAAAGTTGGATCTAGAAGAATCTGAAAAAATGGCTGAAAGAATGATGAATGGCCAATTTACAATGGATGATATGTTAAAACAATTTGAACAGATTCAAAAATTAGGTCCATTAAGTGGAATCATTAAAATGATTCCAGGAATGAATCAATATGCTGGAATGTTAGATGAAACAAAAGCTAATGGTGCTATGGCACATACAAAGGCAATCATTCAATCTATGACACCATATGAAAGAGCACATCCAGAAAAGTTAAGAGGAACAATGAAGAAAAGAATTGCGCGTGGTTCTGGTACGAAAGTGGATGATGTTAATAAATTAATCAATCAATTCAATAAAATGAAAAAGGCGATGGATCAAATTGGTATGATGCAACGCAATGGAAACTTAAATGAAGAATCATTAGAAAGAATGATGAATCAAGCACAATCTCAAATGTCTCGTATGCCAAATAAATTTGGAAGAAAATTTTAAAACTGTCAAGTAAAAATACTTGACACCAATAAAACAGCGTTGTATATTAATACACGTTGATTAGGAGGAAAGTAAAAATGGCAGTTAAATTACGTTTAAAGAGAATGGGTGCTAAGAAAGCTCCAAGATATCGTATTGTTGCAGCTGATTCCCGTTTTCCTAGAGACGGTCGTGATATTGAAACAATCGGTTGGATCAATCCTACTACAGAACCTGAAACTGTATTCGTAGATGCAGAAAAGGCTATGAAGTGGTTAAAGAACGGTGCTCAACCATCTGATACAGTTCGTAACATTCTTTCTCGTCAAGGAATTATGAAACAATTCCATGATGAAAAGGTTGCTGGAAAGAAGAAGTAATTATGGCAAAGCTTGATCAGGTACTTCTTGATCTTGTTAAACCAATGGTTGAAGACAAGGAAAGTTTAGAAGTACGCGAAATGCCTTCCAACAATGAAAAAGAAATCGTTCTTCATGTGTATGCAAAGAATGATGATATTGCTCGTTTGATTGGTAGAAAAGGAAGCATGGCTTCTGCATTAAGACAAGTCATGTCTGTTGCTTCTCATACAGATGACAAAAAAGTCAGCATTAAGTTTGAACAAATTTAAGAAAGATGGGAAACCATCTTTTCTTTTCAATAGGAGGTAAATCATGAATTATATTTGTATTGGTAAGATTGTGAATACACATGGAATCAAAGGGGAATTAAAGATACAATCCTATTCTGATTTTGATTCTGAAAGATACAAAAAAGGAAATACTGTATATATTAACTATGAGAATCAATATTTACCTTTTATTGTAAAGACATTTAGAGTACATAAAGGACATTCTCTTGTTAGTTTTGAAGAATATAGTAATATCAACGATGTAGAACAATATAAGAATCATATGATATATATTTCAGAGCAAGAAAGAAAACCTTTAAAGAATGGACAATATTATAG
>CAVKTV010000217.1:0-2443 GCA_963659075.1 Lachnospiraceae bacterium
ATTTCAGCATCTCCTTCTTTCATCCCAATGTCATATCCTTTTCTTTCAAACATCTTTAATGCGTAGTTTGGATAATGACCTCTACATTGTACATCAGAGAAGAAGAATCTTTCATGTGCACATTCTAATGCACATTGAATGTCATCTGGGTTAGAAGTTAACGCATATACTGGTTCCATCGCAATCATACAACCAATCTTATTTTCCGGATCAATCTCATGTCCTAAGGCAACTGCTTTCGCTGAGGCAACGAATTGATTATGTGCACATTGGTACATCGCTAATTCAGGATTTGCTTGTTTAGAATAAATAACACCTGAATTTGTCCATCCAAAGATATCATTATGGAAGTTTGCTTGATTATTGATTTCATTGAATGTCATCCAGTATTTTACTTTTCCTTTATATCTTTCGAAACACACTTTTGCGAACTTCAAAAAGAAGTCAATCATATCTCTATTTAACCAACCATTATAATGTTGTGCTAAATATAAAGGCATTTCAAAATGAGATAGAGTGATCACTGGTTCAATTCCATAATGATGTAATTCTTCAAACAAATCATCATAGAACTTTAATCCTGCTTCATTTGGTTCTGATTCATCTCCTTTTGGAAAAATACGTGTCCAAGCAATAGAAGTTCTAAAACATTTAAATCCCATTTCTGCCATTAACTTACAATCTTCTTTGTAATGATGATAGAAATCACTTGCTTCATGATTAGGATAATACTTTCCTTCTTCTACTACTTCTGTAATGATTCTAGGGGTATCTTTTGTGCCACCTGTCATAACATCAGAAACGCTTAATCCTTTTCCATCACACAATCCACCTTCAATTTGGTGTGCAGCAACTGCACCACCCCACAAAAAATCTTTTGATAACATATTTTCTTCCTCCATTTTTTACAAAAGAATCATAAATTACTGTTATTATTTTTTCCATAATTGTTCATATTTTTGGAAATACATTCAAAGAAACAATGCAATTTCAACTAATTCCAGGAAATTATTTCCAAAATAAATCTATTTTTTGATAAAATAGAGTCATGTTAATCATCCAACAGTTAAGTTATATAAAATCACTTACATCAAATGAAAAAAGAGTTGCGGATTATTTGATTAATCATATGAATGATATTAGTAAGATCTCTATCGTTGATATATCATCTGCCACTTTCACATCTAATTCTACAACTGTACGTTTAGCGCAAAAGCTTGGTTATCATGGTTGGAAAGAATTAAAGACAGCTTGTATTGAAGAACAAAGATATCTCAATACACATTTTCATCATGTCGATCCTAATGTTCCATTCCACAAAGATGATTCTTTTATGAAGATTGCGGACAATATTTCTACACTTCTTTCAGAGTCTATCTTTGATACAAAGTCATTGATTCAAGAAGAACAACTTTTCAAAGCAACACAAGCTATCGCTACACATTCTATTATCAATATCTTTGGAATTACTTTTTCGATTGAAATCGCACATGATTTCAAAATGAAAATGTTGTCGATTGGAAAACATGTTAATATTGTTTCAAATCCTGAAGAATATGCTTTCTATTTTGAATCCAGCAATCAAAATGAATGTTTTATCTTTATTTCTTATTCAGGAGAAACACAAGAATTGATTCAATTAGCACATAATCTAAGAGTAAAAGGATATCCAACAATCGCTATTACTTCGATTGGAAATAACACTTTATCCAAAGCTTGTTATTGTTGGCTTCCATTAAGTTCAAGAGAAAAGATTACTTCAAAGATTGCCAACTATACTTCTAATATTTCTACACATTATATTTTAGATGTATTGTTTTCCACAGTATTTGCGATGAATTATGATAAAAATCTTTCTTATAAGAAAAATCTATCTAAAAAGATCGACTATGGTAGAACAAGTGTCATCCCAATGTTAAATGATGATGAAAATAAAAAAAGCGAGTGACGGGAATCGAACCCGCGTATTCAGCTTGGGAAGCTGACATTCTACCATTGAATTACACTCGCAATAACAATTTCAAGTATAGAACAATTGGATTAAAACCACAACTCAACTTATAATAATCATCATGAATCAAATCAATAACAAATTAGGGAATAAATTAACTGAATGGTATCGTCAAAATAAAAGAGATTTACCATGGAGAGATACTGGGAATGCATATGATGTATGGCTTTCTGAAATCATGTTACAACAAACACGTATTAAAGCCGTCAAACCAAAATTCTATTTATTCAAAGAAACTTTTCCTACAATAGAAGATTTGTCAAAAGCAGATGACGATGTATTACTACGTGTTTGGGAAGGTCTAGGATATTATTCACGTGCTAGAAATCTAAAGAAGTGTGCACAAATATTAGTCAATCAATACAATGGCAAACTTCCAGAAGAATATGATCAACTTATCAAGCTACCAGGTATTGGACCATATACAGCTGG
>CAVKTV010000218.1:0-2432 GCA_963659075.1 Lachnospiraceae bacterium
TCCTAGACATCTTTACTGCTTGATGCCAACCACAACTATTTTTAGATATTCAATTTAATCAGATCTCTTTTTCATATTTGTTTTTATTTACTGAATCTAGCCAATAGATTTGCCATTGCATCATCCATTGTTACTTCTTTCTTCACAGGTTTCTTTTGATATTTCTTTCTATCTTTTGAAGATTTCTTTCTCTTATATTCTGCATCTCTTTGTTCGAGTTGTTCTAATGGAAGAAGTGATAGTTGTACTCTACCTCTTTCTTCTTCAATTTCATATACCCAAACATTTACGATATCACCGACAGATACGACTTCACTTGGATGAGAAATACGGTTCATAGACATATGAGAAATATGAGCTAGACCATCTTGGTGTAATCCAATATCAATGAATGCACCAAAGTCTACTACATTTCTAACTGTACCAGATAATTGATCACCCTTATGTAAATCAGAAATTTCTAATACATCACTCTTTAATAATGCACCATCAAATTGATCACGATAATCTCTTAATGGTTGTTTAATTGCTTCTTCAATATCATTCAATGTATAAGAATCAATTCCTAGATCCTTTGTCTTCTCTTCAGGGAATTCAGCATCCTTTTCACCAAGTGTTGTAATACCACAAGCCTTCATTACTTCTCTAGCAGCATCATAGCTTTCTGGATGGATACTTGTTTCATCTAATGGTTCATCACCATCTGTAATACGTAAGAAACCAGCACATTGTGTATATGCTTTAGGTCCTAACTTCTTAACTTTGAGTAATTGTTTTCTGTTTGTAAACTTACCATTTTCATTACGATAGTTGATGATTTCCTTTGCGATACCTGCATTCAATCCAGAAATATGAGTTAACAATTCTACAGAAGCTGTATTTAAATCAGCACCTGTTCTATTAACAGCTTTCATAACAACTTCATCCAATCTTTGAGATAAAGCCTTTTGTGGTAAATCATGTTGATATTGTCCAACACCAATAGACTGTGGATCAATTTTGATCAACTCTGCAAGTGGATCTAACAATCTTCTACCAATAGATACTGCTGATCTTTCTTCAATTGCCATATCAGGGAATTCAAGACGTGCAGCTTCTTGTGCAGACCATACAGAAGCACCTGCTTCAGAAACGATTGCGTATTGTACATCTAAATGATTATCTTTGATTAATTCAGCACATAGCTTTTCACTTTCTCTACTAGCTGTACCATTACCAATCGCAATGATTTGTACATGATATTTTTGAATCAAAGATAAAACCTTTTTCTTTGCGGCTTCAATCGCTTCAACATTTTCTTTATTTGTTTTGAATGGATAAACTTTATCAACTGTTAACATCTTACCAGTTTCATCAATAACAGCTAATTTACATCCATTATAGAAACCAGGGTCAAATCCTAATACGATTCTACCTTTCAATGGTGCTTGTAGTAATAACTTTTCAAGATTCATTGAGAAGATTTCAATAGATTGATTTTGTGCTCTTTCACTTAGTTCAGAGCGAATTTCTCTTTCAATAGATGGGAATAATAATCTTTCACATCCATCTGTTGCGGCTTCTTTAAGTTCATTTTCTACTGCAGTTGTCTTACCATGTGTTAGATTTTGGTAAGCCTCTGCTTCTAAATGTTCTTCATCAAACACAAATGAAACTGTAATGATCTTTTCTTTTTCAGCACGATCGATTGCCATGATTCTATGATCTGCCAATTGAGAAATCTTTTCACTTCTGTCATAGTACATTTCATAGACTTTATTTTCATCTTTTGCATCTTTCTTGATCTTAGTAGAAAGTACACCAGATTTTAGAATATTATCTTTAAAAGCCCATCTTTGTTTTGCGTTATCAGATACCATTTCCGCAATAATATCTTTCGCACCTTGAATCGCTGCCTTTGTATCTTTTACTTCTTCTGTAATATACTTTGAAGCTTCTTCTTCAAGATTACCATTTTCATCACAGGCTAGCATCCAATCTGCAAGAGGTTGTAGACCAAGCTTGATAGCTGTAGTAGCTCTAGTCTTTTTCTTTTGTGCATAAGGACGATAGATATCTTCTACTTGAGATAGCTTTGTAGCTTCTTGAACAGACTTTTGGATTTCATCTGTCATCTTTCCTTGTTCCGCAATCAATTTCAAAACAGCTTCTTTTCTTTCAGCTAATTTCAATTGATAGTCATATTGTTTTTGAATATATAAAATTTGTTCTTCATCTAATCCTTTAGTTTGTTCTTTACGGTAACGTGCAATAAATGGAACAGTGTTACCTTCTTCTAACATATTTAAAGTATTTTGAATCTGCTCTTCTGTAATCTTTAATTCTTGTGAGATTCGTTTAATGATTTCTTCATTCATTCTTACATTCTCCTTTACGCTTTGTCTATTTTACCATGGATGTATTCAGAATCACATATTGACATTTTCTTACTA
>CAVKTV010000219.1:0-1282 GCA_963659075.1 Lachnospiraceae bacterium
CGGTGGTGTGAGAGGACGAAAATTTCAAAAATTTGAAATTTTCTCCTACTCGATTGTTTATAATTGTGGTAAGAAAACAGGGGTGTACGCATGAATCAAGAAAAGGGATATCAAAAACAACAAAAACTAAGTATTGTTTCTTTTATCTATGAAATACCAAATGTCATTATGGTTATGCTATCTGCAATTGTATCCAATTCGATATTAACATGGTTGGATTTTGTGGATTCATTGGGGAAAGTCGTAAGTGATGGATTGATTGTTGTTCAATCAAGAAAAATGAGCCATGATTTAAAATATGAATACAATTATGGTGTTGGTAAGTTAGAGGCCATGACAACTTTCTTTTGTCAGAGTATTGAAATAGGTGGTTTATTATGTGTAATTATTATATCTTTAATGGAAATCATACATCCTGAAAAACCAAGTGATCTATTGATTTATGTTGTTGGATTAAAAGTAATCAATATTTTAGTAGATGGAATATTTGTTTATCAACAAAATAAAATTCATAAAGAAAATCCTTCTACTGTATCTGAAAGTGAATTATTTGCGGATATTGGTGAAATATTGTTTGATGTTGTAACTTTTGTTTCTATTTTAATTGCTTGGTTATTAAGAAATCATCCATTAACATGGTATATTTCTCCGATATTAAGTATTTTAATTTCAATCTATTTGTTATCTATTTGTTCGAAACATATTCGTCATGTTTTTAATGAACTAACTGATCGTACATTACCAGAAGAAAAACAATTATTAATATTAAAAGCTATTTCTCAATTTAATGATGTCTATCATCATTTTGGTAGTATCAATTCTCATTACAATGGAATCTATGTTGATATTGATGTTCGTGTAGAATTTCTTCCAGAAACAACTTATTTGGAAATAGAACAATTTAGAGAAAATCTAGAAAAAGAATTAAAGAAAGATATTTCAAATTGTAGAGTTTCTATTTCAATCGAATGAAAAATGCAGATGATGATTCATCTGCATTTTGATTACTTGTGTTTTTTTTCAATGATTTTATTGATTTCTTCAATCAAAGCGTCTTTGATTTCGTTTTGTGGAACTCTGCGAATGACTTCACCTTTACGGAAGAGTAGTCCAGAATCATATCCACCAGCGACTCCAATATCTGCTCTACCAGCTTCTTGGATTCCATTTACTGGGCAACCCATGATGGCAATCGTAATATCTTCATGAATATTTTCTAGATATTCTTCCATTTCTTTGACAAGTGGTAACATGTCATATTGAATTCTTCCACATGTTGGAC
>CAVKTV010000219.1:1292-2371 GCA_963659075.1 Lachnospiraceae bacterium
AGCTACTAGATCTGGAACATTGTTAGTGAGATGGAATGCTTTTAAAAGCTTTTTACCAATGATAAGTTCATCTTTTGGTGGGGCAGATACAGATACACGAATCGTATCTCCAATTCCTTCATGTAAGAGCGTTCCTAAAGCTGCAGAAGATTTTACGGCACTTTCCGCAAATCCACCTGCTTCTGTAACACCTAAATGAAGAGGGTATTTGTAATGCTTGCTGGCAAGCTCATATACCGCAATTGTGAGTTCAACATCACTACTCTTAAAAGATAATACGATATCATGGAAATCTAGGTCTTCTAAAATCTTTACGTGTCTATCTGCAGATGCAATCATTGCTTCTGCACATAAACCACCATATTGTTCTAAGAATTGTTTTTCTAATGATCCACCATTGATTCCAATACGAATAGGAATATGTTTTTCTTTACACTTTCTAACGACTTGTTCTGTATGCTCTTGGCTACCAATATTACCTGGATTGATACGAATGGCATCAACACCACCATCAGCCGCAATGAGTGCTAAATTGTGATTAAAATGAATATCTGCGACTAGTGGAATATGAATCTTTTCTTTGATTGCTGGTATTGCCTTAGCGTCTTCTTCATCTAATACGGCAATACGAATCAATTCACATCCGTTTTCTTCTAATTCTAGTATTTGTTCAACTGTTTTCTCTACATTCTTCGCAGGAACATTTGTCATAGATTGTAAGATACATTTATTTTGTCCTCCAATCTGTAATCCTCCAACATATACTGGAGTTGTTTCAGTACGTTTCATGAGTAATCCCTCCACTAGTATTATCTCATTTAATTTTGCTTTTGGTGAAAAAACATACATAATAGTGGTATGAATTTAGAAATGTTTTTATCTAAGATATTGATGATTCTTGTTCCATTTGGAACATTCATGATCATTGTGAAATATAAACAGAAAGTATCTCATACGTATCAAGAGAATCAATTAAATACAATTGAAAACTATATAGTTGATTATTTTGGTTTAACGGATGAAGAAATCATGATTCAAATAAATGAAGATACTTTCACATTGAAACCAGATTGTTATCC
>CAVKTV010000220.1:0-2360 GCA_963659075.1 Lachnospiraceae bacterium
TATCCTAGACATCTTTACTGCTTGATGCCAACCACAACTATTTTTAGATATTCAAAAATGAAAGGATTCTACTTTGTTAGAATCTTTTCTTTCATGTATAATAAAAGTACATTCTAAAGGTGAAGAGAAATCTAAGCTTAAAGAGTTGTAAACAAAATCGTTTTTTTGCGTGCATCTCTATTAGAATGAGATGCATTTTATTTGGAGAAATGATGTTTAGATTTGCGATATATGGAAAAGGTGGAATAGGAAAAAGTACAACGACAACTGCGTTATCTTGTGCATTTTCTGAGATGGGATACAAAGTCATACAGATAGGATGTGATCCTAAAGCTGATAGTACTTTATACTTACATCATGGAGAAAGAATTGAAACGATACTTGATGTTTTAAAGACAAAGAAAAGTCATTATCATAAAGATGATCTTTATGTAAAAGGGTATCAAGATATTTTATGTGCTGAATGTGGAGGCCCTACACCAGGACTCGGATGTGCTGGTAGAGGAATTGGAGCATCTTTTGAAGCTTTAGAAGAAGCAGAAGTATTTGAATGTGAGAAACCAGATATCGTTTTATATGATGTTTTAGGTGATGTTGTTTGTGGGGGATTTGCGTTACCAATACGTAATGGATATGCAGATCAAGTGTATATCGTTACGAGTGGAGAAAATATGTCAATCTATGCTGCAGCTAATATTGCCTTAGCGGTTGATAATTTTAAAGATAGAGGCTATGCACAACTAGGTGGAATCATATTAAATCGTAGAAATGTAGAAAATGAAAAAGACAAAGTACAAGTTCTTTGTGATGATATACAATCGAATATTATTGGTGATTTAAGTAGAGATTCTCATATTCAAGAAGCGGAATCAAATATGAAATGTGTTTTTGAAATGTTCCCAGATTGTAAATACGCAAATGAAATTCGTGAAGTAGCGAAGTATATGATAGAACATGGAGTAAATCATGAATGAATATATTGAAATCAAAAACCTAAAACATGATTTCTTTCATGAAGGTCTTCTTTATAGTAATCCATGTAGAGGATTATGGAATATCGTACATTTAGCTACACAGGTACCTGGTTCTCATCAAATATATGTTTGTCCAACGAGTTGTTTAAGAGGAGTTGTTTTGACGACTGCAGAAATGGGAGTGTTTGATCGCTTATCTACGATTACAGTTGGTGAAGATAATATATTAGATGGTGATTTAGAAGAAAGAATTCTTTATGGAACAAGAAAGATATTAAATACCCTGAACAGAAAACCTACTGTTGTATTCATCTTTACTTCTTGTATTCATCATTTTATGGCAGTGAATTACCAAAGAGTTTATAAAATATTGCGACAGGAATATCCTACAATTTCGTTTATAGATGCATATATGGATCCAATTATGCGAAAAAAAACACCACCATTACCTTGTTTACAAAGACAAATCTATCGTGTTTTACAACCACAAGCTTTAAATGAAAATCAATGTAATTTTATTGATAATTGGTTTTATCCTGAGAATAATGATTTATATGATCATCTATTAGAAAATGGAATTCAAGTAAAAGATCTTTCACAACAAAATACATATTCTTCCTATTTAGAAATGAATCAAAGTGCAGTGAATTTTTCTTTTCATCGATTTGGAAAACTTGCATGTAATGATATGTTTTATCGCTTGAAACAAAATTATTTGTTTTTATCAAATGTATTTGATTATAACAAAATTGATACAGAGATGGATCAAGCTTGTGAATGCATGCATATTCCTAAAAAAAGTAAGGATAAAAAAGAAAAAGAAAGAAAAGCTACAGAAGATATCGTAAATCATTTAAGCATCTTACTAAAAGATACAATGATTTCGATTGATCAATCTGCGATAGAGTATCCTTTATCTTTAGCTTTGTTTTTAGAACAACATCATATAAAAGTACATTCTATATTTTTAGATGCATTACAAGAAGATGAAGATACATTAAAACAACTCATTCAAATAAATCCAAATATTAAAATTTATCCAATAGAGTCTTGTATAATGCGTCAAATGCATAGGGAATCATCAAATATTGTAGCGATAGGGCAACAAGCTGCATATTTTCTAAATACCTCTCATTTTGTGGATATTATATTTCAAGCTAGTATGTATGGATATAAAGGAATCCGTTATCTTTGTACATTGATTGAGGAAGCTTATTCTGATTCAAAAGATATTCAAATGACGGTATCACATAAAGGATGGAGGTGTATTGCACATGAATGATTGGCATACACATGTCTATACTTCTACATATACCGCGGATGTATCTGGTGTATGTAGTGTGATGTATGAGTTAGGTGGAATGAGCGTGTTACATGATCCTAGTG
>CAVKTV010000221.1:0-2347 GCA_963659075.1 Lachnospiraceae bacterium
GGTGGTAAGATTGTTGTTACACCAAGTGAAAATGTTAAATATAATCCAAGCGAAAATATCATTATTGGTAATGTTGCCTTATATGGTGCTACAAGTGGTAAGGCTTATTTTGAAGGCATTGCCGGAGAAAGATTCTGTGTAAGAAATTCGGGAGCTGAAGCTGTTGTTGAAGGATGTGGAGATCATGGCCTTGAATATATGACAGGTGGCAAAGTTGTTGTATTGGGTAAAGTTGGTAAGAACTTCGCTGCAGGTATGTCTGGTGGTATTGCGTATGTATTAGATCAAGATCATGATTTATACAAGAAGTTAAATAAATCTCTTGTTACTGTTCAAGAAGTACATGATAAATATGATAAACAACAATTAAAAGAAATGATTCAAGATTATTATCAAGAAACACATAGTCCTAAAGCAAAAAAGATCTTAAAGAATTTTGAAAATTACGCAAAAGAATTTAAAAAGATCGTTCCAAGCGATTATGCTAAGATGTTGACTTTGATATCTCACTTTGAAGAACAAGGCATTGCGCATGATAAAGCTGAGTTTGAAGCATTCCAAGCAATGAAGAAAGGAGCGTAATATGGGAAAGATTGATGGATTTCTATTATATGATAGAGAAGATAACGCAATTGTTTCACCTTTAGAACGTATTCAAAATTTCAACGAATTTCACATTCCAATGAATGAAGAAGAACGTAAAAAACAAGGTGCAAGATGCATGAATTGTGGAGTACCATATTGCCAATCAGCATTGAAGTTGAAAGGAATGGTTACAGGATGCCCATTACATAATTTGATTCCAGAATGGAATGATGAAATTTATAAAGGTAATCCTAATCATGCCTTAGCACGTTTATTAAAGATGAGTTCTTTTCCTGAATTCACTTCACGTGTTTGTCCTGCGCTTTGCGAAAAAGCTTGTTTGAATGGTGTGAATGGACAACCTGTGACGATTCATGAAAATGAATATTATATTATTGAACATGCGTTTGAAACAGGTATGATGCAACCACAGATTCCTACTGTTCGCTCAGGTAAGAAAGTTGCGGTCGTTGGTGCAGGTCCTTCAGGACTTGCAGTGGCAGACCGTTTGAATAAAAGAGGACATTTGGTAGAAGTATTTGAAAGAGAAGATCGTATTGGTGGTTTATTGATGTACGGTATTCCAAATATGAAACTAGATAAATCAGTCATCCAAAGAAGACAACAATTGATGGAAGATGAAGGAGTTATCTTCCATACTAGTGTGGATGTTGGTAAAGATACAAAAGCAAATGCTCTTTTAAAAGAATTTGATGCAGTAATCCTTGCGTGTGGGGCAAAACAAGCTAGATCTTTAAATGTTGAAAATATTGATACAACAGATGGCGTATATTACGCAGTGGATTTCTTAACTTCAACGACAAAGAGTTTATTGGATCATGATCTACAAGAAGGAACATTTATTTCCGCTAAAGGAAAACATGTAGTTATCGTTGGCGGAGGAGATACAGGGAACGATTGTGTGGGTACATGCATTCGTCATGGATGTGCCTCTGTAACACAATTAGAAATGATGCCTGCTGCTCCAGTTGAGCGTAGTAAAGATAATCCATGGCCAGAATGGCCTAAAGTCTTAAAGACGGATTATGGGCAACAAGAAGCTATCGCTGTATTTGGAAAAGATCCTAGAATCTTTCAAACAACAGTGAAACAATTAATTACAAAAAAAGGAAAGTTAAAAGAAATTGAAATTGTTCAAACAAACTTTGAAAATGGAAAGCTCATTGAAGTACAAGGTACGGAAAAGAAACTTCCTTGTGATTTACTTATTATCGCAGCTGGTTTTACAGGATGCGAAGCATATGTAAAAGATGCATTTAAAGTAGAAACAACTGCACGAAATGTTATTCAAACAAAAGAAGGTTGTTATCAAACAAGTCAAGAAAAAGTCTTTACTTGTGGCGATACACATCGTGGACAATCTTTAGTTGTATGGGCAATTGATGAAGGTAGAAGATGCGCTAAAGAAGTAGATCAATACTTGATGGGGTACACAAATCTTGAATAGTTCATCTTTTGAAACGCTTACATTAAGAAAATGTAAAATATTTATTTTCAATCTATTTTGATTGATATATACTTAAAAACATTAAGGGGGAAATTCTTATGGAAAAGAAGAGTTTATTTTCAACAAAGACAATGGTAGCTACAGCTTTAGGTGCAGCTTTATTCTTTGTCTTATTTGCTTATGTTAAGATTCCAAGTCCAATTCCAGAAACAAACTTTCAATTGGCATATGGTGTATCTGCATTCTTTGGATGCTTATTTGGACCTATTGCGAGTTGCTTAATTGCGGTAATTG
>CAVKTV010000222.1:0-2221 GCA_963659075.1 Lachnospiraceae bacterium
CAATCGCTTGGATCTTCAAGCCATTAGGATTTGGAACATGGCAAGCTGTTGCTGCAAGCTTATCCGGATTCGTTGCCAAAGAAGGTATCGTATCTACTATGGGTGTATTGTCTGGTCTTGGCGAAGTTGAAGAATATGAAGTATCTATGCATCAACAATTTGCTGCATTCTTCCCAACAAGCATCGCTGCAGTATCATTCTTAGTATTTAATATCTATGACTCACCATGTCTTGCTGCTATTTCCTCTACTGCAAAGGAAATGAATAACAAGAAATGGTTCTGGTTCTCAATTGCTTTCCAAAATATCAATGCTTACCTTGTTACATTAATGGTTTACCAATTCGGTGGATTAATTACTGGTGAATTAGCATTTGGTGTAGGAACAATTGCCGCAATCGTAGTTCTTGTAATTTATCTGTATCTCATCTTTAGACCAGATCCAAACAAGAAAAAGGTTGCTGTAGAACAAACAGCGTAAGTATTATTGTGACAGGCACAGGGAAACCTGTGTCTGTTTTCTTAAAAGGAGACACATATGCATCATCATACATTAAGTGAATCAAAAAGAAAGTATCTTGCTACAATGGCAGAATTAGATCCTGAAGGAAAAGGAATACGTTCTATTAATATCGCAAAAGAATTGAATGTTACACGTCCTTCTGTACATGCAATGTTAACAAGACTATCTGATGATGGCTTTCTCGTGAAAGAGCATTATGGAATTGTTTATCTAACACCAAAAGGTTTAGATATTGGCAAAAGAATCATTGAACTTGGAAACCATGGTAGTTAATCTACTATGGTTTTTTTGTATGATTGAAAATATAATAGATATAGAAATTAAGGAGATAATTTTATGAGTCATTATTTAACGATTGATGTAGGTGGAACATATATCAAATATGCATTGATGAATGAAAATGCTGAAATCTTAGAGAAAGATGAAGTACCTACACCATATGATGGATTAGAACCATTTATTGAAACAATCAAAAAGATTTATGATCAATATGCAGATCGAAACATTGAAGCTATCGCAATGAGTGCACCAGGTAAGATTGACGCAAATACTGGTTATTTTTATACAAGTGGAGCTTTAAACTATATCAATAATGTAAACTTAAAAGATCGTTTAAAAGAAATCATTCCTGTGGATTTTGCGGTTGAAAATGATGCGAAAGCTGCAGCTGCTGCAGAACTTTGGAAGGGTAGTATGAAAGGAATCCAAAATGGTACTGTCATTGTTTTGGGCACTGGTATAGGCGGAGCTATCATCATTGATGGTAAAGTTTATAGAGGTTCTACATTTGCAGCAGGTGAATATTCTGGAGTTCCTGCATCATTGTATGATGCATCATATAATTCAAAAAATGCATGGGCAACAATTAATGGTGTTGGTGCGATGATTAAAAATTACGCTGATAAATTAGGTGTTGATCCAAAAGAAATGAATGGAAAGATTTTATTCTCAGACGCGAATGCAGGAAAACAAGAAGCATTAGAAGCAATTGATGAATATTGTACAACATTAGCTTCTGGTATTATTTCTCTACAATTCGTATTAGATGTTCAAAGAGTTTCTATTGGTGGGGGTATTTCAAAACAACCATTATTGTTAGAAACATTAAAGAAGCATTTACATGAATATTATGATAATGCATCTTCTTATATGCCAGCTACGATACCTGAAGTCGTTACTTGTGAATTTGGAAATGATGCGAATATGATTGGTGCTTTATATCATTATCTTTATGTGATCAAAGGAGAGAAGGCATGATCAGACATATTTGTATGTTCAAGATTCAAGAAGAAAATAAACAAGAAATCTTGAAAGAAATCATTGAAAGAACAAAAGCTTTGAAAGATATTCCGTCCACAAAAGGTGGAATTACAGTAACAAATTCAAAAGATGCACCAGAAAGTAATTATGATTTTTGTTTGATTTATGATTTTGAAGATATTAATGCATTAAATGCATATCAAAATGATCCAATTCATGTATCTTGTAAGAATTATTTCATGCCTTTTGTGCAGAGCAGAGCTTGTATTGATTATGAATATTAAAATGTAAAGATTTTCATAATATGAAACTATTTTCATAAATTTTGTGAAATATATTTCATAATTCTCTTGAAACTTAAAATATCTCTCGCTAAAATTGAGGGGTATTTTTTAATACAAGAAGGAGAAAGTTTATGAAAAAGGTGTTATCTAGTATTC
>CAVKTV010000223.1:0-802 GCA_963659075.1 Lachnospiraceae bacterium
ATAGTAAGGATGAAGATGATGGACAATTGATATTTTTATCTTTAGAAGAATATCGTAAATATCATGAACCATATCCTATTCTATATATTGGTACATCTTTTCAACAACAATATCTATTTCATTCAAAGAAAAGAATTATCGATGAATCACAAGCCATCTTTCTTAAGAATTATGAAAGTGAGTTATTAAAAGTATTATGATTACAGTATTGATAACAGATTATTTATATGAGAAAGAATATGAAGTACGTGTTAGTTTACAACTTTCATTTTATGATTTGGTACAAGAATTACGTTCTATGATCATCTCACATGAAAATGTAGAGAAATGTGAAAGTGAATGTACATTGGTTTATGATGCATATACGTTTCAACAATGTGATATTGATGTTTCTTTATCAACATTACATGTTGAAAGTGGAATGCACTTCATCATCTTGTGATAAACTAATTGTAGAGGTGAGAATATGAAATTTGAAGAAATGAAGTATGAAAGACCAGATTATGAAGAAACTTCTGGGAAAATGAATGAGCTTGTAAATCAATTAGAAAACGCAAGATCATCTGAAGAATTTTTAAAAGTTTTTTCTGTGTTAAATAAAATTAGAGTTCATGTACAAACAATGAGTATTTTGTGTGAGATTAGACATTCTATTAATACGAAAGATGAATTCTATGACAAAGAAAACGATTATTGGGATGAAACATCTCCAAAATATGACAATATTGATACAAGGATGATGAAAGCATGTCTGAATGCACCATTTAAAGATGAATTATTAAAAGAAATACCAGAAACATTC
>CAVKTV010000223.1:812-2208 GCA_963659075.1 Lachnospiraceae bacterium
CATTTGATGAAAAGATTATTCCTACATTGGTTTTAGAAAATAAACTCAATAGTGAATACGGGAAATTAAAAGCATCTGCGAAGATAGAATTTGAAGGTGAGACTTATAATCTATCAACCATTTCTACTTTCTTAGAAGATGGTGATCGAAACAAGAGAAAAGCAGCATTTGATGCGAAGATGAAATTCTATGAAGAACATGAAAACGAATTTGATCGTATTTATGATGAGATGGTAAAAGTTCGTACAGAAATGGCAAAACAGTTAGGATTCAATAATTATGTTGAATTAGCTTATTACAGAATGAATCGTTTAGATTATGATCAGAAGATGGTAGCGGAATATCGTAATCAAATTTTGAAATATTGTACTCCACTCGCTTGTGAAATCGTTGAAAAACAAAGAAAACGTTTGGGATTGGATCAAATTACATACTATGATTTTGATTTGCATTTTAATAGTGGAAATCCAAAACCAAGAGGAAATCGTGATGAACTCGTAAAGAGCGCAGTAAAGATGTATCACGAAATGAGTCAAGAAACAGGGGATTTTATTGATGTGATGAATGAAAATAATCTATGGGATCTTGATTCACGTGAGAATAAAGAAATGGGTGGATATGAAACAGAAATTCCTGAATATCATGTTCCATTTATCTTTTCTAATTTCAATGGTACAAGTGGTGATGTAGATGTATTAACACATGAAGCAGGGCATGCTTTCCAAACATACATGGCAAATGATATTAGGATTCCTGAAGTAAGTTGCCCTACGATGGAAAGTGCAGAAATAGATTCAATGTCAATGGAATTCTTTGCGTATCCTTGGATGAATGAATTCTTTCAAGAAGATAGTGAAAAATATAAATATGATCATTTATCTCATACGATTACATTCTTGCCATATGGCGTACTTGTAGATCATTTCCAAGAAGAAGTATATTTACATCCTGATTGGACACCTGAACAAAGAAAAGCTTGTTGGAGAGAATTAGAAAAGATGTATGTTCCATTTAAGAATTATGATGGTTGCGAATTATTAGAGAAGGGTTGTTGGTGGTATCAACAAAGTCATATTTTCCAAGGACCATTCTATTACATCGATTACACATTAGCACAAGTTTGTGCACAAGAGTTCTTTATTCGTAAAGAAGAAAATGATAAGGAATATTGGAATGATTACTTACATCTATTAAAATTAGGTGGAACAAAATCATTCACAAAGCTTTGTGAAGAAGCACATATTGGTGTTCCGTTTACAGAGGGAACAGTTCAAAAAGTGATGGAGAAATTAAAACAGAAGCTTGATTCTGTGGATGATACACAATGGAACTGAAAAAGACGACGCAGTAAAATTAGTTGGGGTTGAGAAGGATTTGGCAACGAAATAACTTGTGG
>CAVKTV010000224.1:0-2204 GCA_963659075.1 Lachnospiraceae bacterium
GGACAGTGCTCGATGAGTATATCACTCTTTTCCCTTCTTAGTCAACATCTTTTTTTACTTTTTTTCAAAAAAAGTAATTAATATCTTGTTTTTCCCTTTATTTATCACAAAAAAGAGACTTTGAGCATCTCAAAATCTCTAATATTTTTATTCGACTGTAACAGATTTAGCTAAGTTACGAGGCTTATCTACATTCAATCCCTTCGCAACAGATAAATAGTAACCCAATAATTGTAACGGAACAATTGCCAATGTTGTTGTGAAATAAGGATGTGTTTGTGGAATGTAAACTGTAAAGTCCGCAGTATCTTCAATTGAATAGTTTCCATAAGAAGTAATTCCCATAAGATATGCACCTCTTGATTTTACTTCAACCATATTACTTCTTGTTTTTTCAAATAATGTTTTATCTGTACAAACACCAATTACTAGTGTTCCATCTTCAATCAAAGATATTGGCCCATGTTTGATTTCACCTGCTGCATATGCTTCTGAATGAACATAAGATATTTCTTTCATCTTTAATGATCCTTCAAGTGAAACTGCATAATCAATTCCTCTTCCGATGAAATACATATCCTGTGCGTTGGCATATTTACTTGCAAACCATTGAATTCTTTCTTTATCAGATAATACAGATTCCATTTTCTTTGGTAATGTTTGCATTTCTTCAATTAAAGTATCATATTCATCTTGTTGAATCGTCTCTCTATATTTACCTAATTGAATTGATAAAGCGTATATCGCAATCAATTGTGCACTATATGCTTTTGTTGTCGCTACTGCGATTTCTGGACCAGCTAATGTATAGAACACATAGTCAGCTTCACGAGCAATAGAAGATCCAACAACATTTACAATTCCTAAAGTTTCAATACCTTCTGATTTAGCTAAACGTAAGGCAGCTAATGAATCGGCTGTTTCACCTGATTGTGATATTACAATCACTAAATCATTTTTATTTAAAATTGGATTTCTATATCTAAATTCAGATGCTAATTCTACACGTACTGGAATTCTTGCAGCTGATTCTATTACATATTGTCCTACCATTCCAACATGATATGCAGATCCACACGCAACAATGATAATATTTTGAATGTTTTTTGCGGTTGTTTCATCGATACCAACTTCTGTTAAATCAATTTTTCCATTTTTAATAACAGAGTTTAATGTATCACTAATTGCTTTTGGCTGTTCATGAATTTCTTTTATCATGAAATGCTCATAACCATTTTTCTCTGCAGCTTCTGCATCCCAAGTAACTTGTTTTGGTTCAATTGTGATTTCTTCTTGGTCTAAATTAAAGAATCGAACTGTTCCTTTCCCTAATTCAGCCACTTGTTCATTACCAATATAGTAAACGTTCTTTGTATATTCGATAATTGGAGTTACATCAGAAGCTAAATACGTCGCTCCATCCTCTACTCCAATGACCATAGGAGAATCTTTTCTTGCAGCATAAATTTGTTCAGGATAATCTTTAAACATAACTGCTAATGCATAGGACCCTCTAATCCTTTGCATGGCATGTGTTACAGAATATAAAGGTCCTTGATGATATTTCTTTTCATAATAATCAATTAACTTAACCGCAACTTCTGTATCTGTTTGTGAATAAAAAGAATAACTATGTCTTATTAATTTGTCTTTTAATTCTTGATAGTTTTCAATAATACCATTATGTACCGCAATGACATTGTGATCATCACTACAATGAGGGTGTGCATTATTTTCACTTGGTTCACCATGTGTTGCCCATCTTGTATGGCCAATACCAACTGTACCTTTTAATGCTTTCCCATCATCTGTTTTCTCAGCTAAAGCTTTTAATCTGCCTTTTGCCTTAACAATTTCTGTATCTGAACTACCATTTCTAACTGATAAGCCAGCAGAATCATATCCTCTATATTCAAGCTTTTCTAATCCTTTTAACAAAATAGGAGCTGCTTGTTTATTTCCGTTGTATCCTACAATCCCACACATAATAAAATCTCCTTTACCATTATGGATTATATAACAAATTAAATAACATGAAAACCTTACAAGACTTTGCGTAAAATTATACTTAAAATAGTTATTCCGACTTTATTATTTTACTATATTTAAAAAATTTATTTCAGTCTTTTCTTTAACAGAAAGAAAAGACTGTCGCCGTTAAGCGATTTTGTCACCCCATTGTTAAGGGAAAATGTCACCCTGTA
>CAVKTV010000225.1:0-2180 GCA_963659075.1 Lachnospiraceae bacterium
GTAATATGTGGTTTCAAAATCATTTATGGTGCAGAAATGTCTTTTTAACATACAATCAAAATGAAAGAATGATAGTCACAAACACAAAAGATTTCTTGAAATATTATGATCATTGTAAAGATAAAGATCCAATTGTAATAGCTTTTGAAGATATCGTAAAACTTCCGAATGAATGTATCTCTTTTGAAATCAAAAAGAATATCTATGAAAGCGATGCAGATATTGTGATAGATTTTGAAAAGAATGTATATTTTGATCGTAAGACATTATTAGAAAAAGACTTTGTTTTTGAACAAGAACAAATCAACATGGAATATCTTCTATATTTTGTATTCAATCATCAATATCAATTAAGATCGAATCAATATGATTTTTATTCTACGCATCAAATACAACATATCTCTGATATTTCAATTGAAGAAAATTGGAAGAAAAATAACATCAATGAATCATTAAAGGCAATTATTGGAATAGATGAAAATGATCAACCAATCATATTGGATTTAAATGAAAAATATGATGGCCCTCATGGATTGATTGCAGGTATGACAGGAAGTGGAAAGAGTGAATTGATTATTTCGATGTTACTTTCCATTGCGTTAAATTATTCATATGAGGATGTACAATTCTCATTGATTGATTTTAAGGGAGGTGGAGCAGCGAATGTTTTAAAATCATTACCTCATATTTGTGGAATCTTATCTAATTTAGATACAGTGAATATGGAAAGAGCTCTTGTAAGTTTCCGTAATGTTTGTAGGCATCGTCAACAATTGATTGCACAGATGGATTCTTTATGTACGCAAAACATTTCTGATTTGAAATCTTATCGTAATCAAAGGATGAATCATCCTGAGATGGAGAATATTCCTGACTTATTGATTGTGATTGATGAATTTGCGGAATTGAAAAGACTACAACCAGATTTTTTGACAGATTTGATTTCTATCGCAAGAATTGGAAGAAGCTTAGGTGTTCATTTAATTTTATGTACACAAAAACCTGCTGGAATTATCAATAATGAAATATGGTCAAATTGTTCGTTTCAAATCGTTTTAAAAGTTGCGGATAAAAAAGATCTAGAAGAAGTGGTACGTGTGAAAACCAATATTACTTTAACAGAACCTGGAGAGTTCTTGTTCCACTATCAAAGTGGTTTAAAAAAAGGTAGAAGTGCGTATACAAATACATCTAGTAAGAGAAGTTCATTAGAAGTTTTAGATCTCAATGGAAATGTTATCTATCAAGATGTAAAAGATCCTATGACACAACAAATTGAAATTCTTTCTTTATTTCATTCTGTACAGATTCCTCAACTTTGGCTACAACCTATTAAACAGTTATATTGGAATACTAACGTTCCGAAGAATGTCATTGGTAAAATAGATGACTTTTATCATAGAAGATATTTAGATCTTTATCTGTTCGAAGAAGAAAGAAGAAATACAGTATTTTTATGTCAGGATCTAAATCAAAAGAAAAAATGTCTATATACGATACTTCAATCATTGATAACGCATTTCAATCAAGAAGAATTATTTATATTCGATGATGTAGGAGTCTTTACAAAAGAACAATATAAATTATGTTCTAATTGGATCGTGTTATGTTCTAGTCAATATGAAGAGAAAATAATAAATACAATTCGTTATTTAAAGAATTCTCAAACAAAAGAAAAGATATTATGTATTACAGACCTATCTAGATTTTATGAGTCAAAAGAAGAACATCGATTTTTGTTGAGAGATCTTTTAGAACATGCATCGTATTATCATGTCTCTATTGTTGTGTTTATTTCAAGTAGTGAAATATTGTCTTATCGAGAATATGCATTTATTCATAATCGATATGCATATTTCATCAATCATGTCACACAGATTCAACAATTTATAGAAACAAATGAAAAAGAGGTGCCAAAGAATTGCGGAATCATGAAACTAGAACATCTTGTTTCTTTCCAATTGTATGAAGTAAATGAAAGACTATTATTAGATACTTTAAGAAAGCATTCAAATTCAAAGAAACGAATAGAGATTCCTTGTATGCCTAGAAGCCTTGATCGCAGAAATTATCATGGTTATTTGATACCCATTGGATTATCTTATAATAATTATGAATGGGTAACATTAGAACCGAATCAAAGTATCTATGTTGTTTCGATGTATCCAGAAGAATGGGTC
>CAVKTV010000226.1:0-2160 GCA_963659075.1 Lachnospiraceae bacterium
ATTTGTTACAACGATAGCTAAGTAACCTGATGCGTTGATCTTTTTAATTGCCTCCGTTACACCATCTAATAATTTAAATTCATCGATATTTGTTAGGAATCCAACATATTCATTGATTGTTCCATCTCGATCCAAAAAGATTGCCTTCTGTTTGTTTTTTAGATTCTTAGCAGTAATTCTTCCTGCCTTATAATCTTCACTGACCGCATAATATCTTTCTGGTGTTCCCATATCTTTTACATATTCTGGACTATCATAACAAATCATCTTTCCAGTTCCCGATAATGGTTTTAACAATTGTCGATCCAAATCAATCTTTGGTGTATTGATTTCTTGTTCAAGAAGTTTAGGACTAATGACATGTAATCCTGCATTGACACGATTTTTATAATACTGTGGTCTTTCATCTTCTTTCGCAAGCCATTGTTGTACGACATGGTTTTCATCTGAAATGATAAGTCCACTATCATATGGATGATTATTTGGATGTGTAAACAAAGTCACCAAACAATCATGTTCTTTATGATATTTCACAAAACGATTAAAATCGATATCGAATACTGCATCTCCATTTAATAGTAGAAAATCTTCAGTCAATTGATCTTTGATTTGAAACAAAGCACCAGCGTTTCCTAGAGGTTGTTTTTCAACAAAGTAATCGATATGCACACCTAATCTTCTACCATTTCCAAAGTGATGCATGATTTTATCTGCCATATATCCAACTGTTAGGATAATGTCATGAAATCCTTGTTCTCTTAAAGAAATGATTTCTCTTTCTAATACTGGTACACCATCAATTGGAATCAAAGGTTTTGGAATATCAGGAAATAGTTCTGAGATTCTAGTGCCTCTACCTCCTGCCATAATTACAACTTTCATCTTATTCTTCTCCTTGAGGAATATAAGATTCCGGTGTGTAATGAATCACTTTAGTGCCACCATCTTCAAATGAGAATGGAATATACATCAGTTCCTTTAATGCTTCTTTGACTGCACTTTGATATTCAGGTTGTACATAGAATACTAAGAATCCTCCACCACCTGCGCCTAGTAGTTTTCCTCCTAGTGCTCCAGCTTTCATACCCTTGTCATACAAGATATCAATATTACTTGTGGATACCGCAGAACCGGTTTGTTTCTTTAATTGCCATGTATGATTTAATAATCTTCCAAAATCATCTAGATTCTTTGTTTGATCGACAAGGATACTTTCTGCCTCATCTACCAAAGATAACATTTCTAATAATCTTTGTTTCTTCTCTTCTTTTGTTTCCTTTGTGGCAGCATTTGCCTTTTGTACATCAGAAGAAAATCTTGTAAATCCAGTAAAGAACATCATAAGATTCTCATTCAATCTTTTCTTTCTTTCTGGTGAAATAATGATCGGTAATACATCATATGTTCCATCTTGATTAAAGTTGATTCGATTAAATCCACCAAACGCAGCAGCTATTTGATCTTGCCAACCACCAGCTTCTTGACAAAGCACTCTTTCTAGATAGATAGCTTCATCTGCGAGTTTCTTTTTATCTGCGTACTTTCCTTTTAACGCATAGAACGCATTCAACATACCTACCGCAAAAGAAGATGAAGTTCCTAATCCACTTCTAGCTGGTAAATCAGCTTCATACGTCAAACGAATCTCATGCATATCTAACATCTGCATCGCATTACGAATCGCTGGATGTTGAATATCTTTGATATCATTGACTCTTTCTGTTTTGGAATAGGATAATTCTGTAGAATAATCAAAGAATCTAGGTAAATGTCTTACATTCACATAACAATATTTATCAAAAGTTGTAGATAAAACAGATCCACCATTCTCTAAAAAGAATTCTTCCATATCTGTTCCACCACCAAAGAATGACATCCTAAAAGGTGTTTGTGTAATAATCATTTTGTACCTCTCATTTCTTTTGATTGATATAATCGATCAAAGATATCTTCTGTTTTCTTCCAATTGAATTTCTCATTCACAAAAGATATACATTCTTGACGCTTCTCTTTTAAAGCTTCTCGATTAGATAATAACTGAATCATTTGTTCTTTGATTTCAGAATCACTTTCCGCTAAATTCAATACTTTTCCATCTTCATCAATTCCTTCTGCACCAACAGAAGTCGTGATGACCGGTAAGCCTAATCCAAACGCAAG
>CAVKTV010000227.1:0-2151 GCA_963659075.1 Lachnospiraceae bacterium
GAAGTATTAGTGAATACAGCTATTAATGCTTCTCTTCTTTTTTAGTTATACAAATCTTACAAAGTTGAGGTTGTATCCAATTTTTATTTTATGGTATAGTATAACTAGTTAGTTCTAACTAACTAGAGGTATTATTATGACACTTTTGATTGCGATTGGAAGCGTTGCAGGGTTCATAGTATTAAGAACATCTGTAAAAAACTACGCAAAGAAGTGAAAGATAGGAGACTTTGATCTCCTTTTTTTCATAAAAAAAGTGTAGTTAAAACTACACTCATCTGTTTTCCATTGCATGTTTAATTCTTTCGACTGCTTTTTGTAATTCTTCATCACTCGCTGCGAAAGAGAAACGTACATGATCTTTATCATTTGGGGAAAATGCACTTCCTTGTACTCCAGCAACATGTGCTTCTTCTAATAAAAAGTTCGCAATCTCTGTACTATTTTCAAACCCATCAAATCGTACCCAAGCATAGAAAGCACCTTCTGGCTTACACGCTGTTATTCCGGTAATCTGATTTAAAGAATCAATGAAATAATCTCTTCTTTTTTGATATGCTTGACGCATTCTTTCAATATCTTCGTAACAATTTAAAGCGACAACACCACCATATTGAATAAATTCATTTACACATGTAATGGAATGTGAATAAACTTTATTCATTAACGCAATGTTATTTTTGGATGCAATTATATATCCCATTCTCCATCCAGTCATAGCGTAACCTTTAGAAAATCCAAAAACTGAAATGACATAATCTTGTATAGCTTTTCTAGATGCAAGTGAATAGTGTGGATGTTCATAAATTAAATGTTCATACATTTCATCCATAACAATATGAACTTGTGCTTCTTTGATATAACTTTCTAACGCATCTAATTCTTTTTCAGATAAATCATGTCCTGTTGGATTGGAAGGTGAGCAAAGAATGACAAGTTTTGTTTTGTCTGTTGTAACAGATAATAGTTTTTCTTTTGTGATAGAAAAGTTATCTGATTCATCTAATTCTAAAAAGATAGGAGTCGCTCCATTTACTCGAATCATAGATTCATAAGATACCCAAGCTGGAGAAACGATGATAACTTCATCACCAGCGTTTAATAAAGCTTGCATGCAAAGAAATAGAGAATACTTACCTCCTGGAGTTAAAATGATTTGAGAAGGATCGATTTCAATATGATTTTCTCGCTTTAGTTTTTCTACGATGCCTTGTCTTAATTCCGGAATCATTCCTCCAGCAACGTAATGTGTTTTACCATCATTTAAAGCTTTGATTGTTGCGTCTTTGATCTTTTGAGGCGTATCAAAATTTGGTTCACCACCTGCAAGATTAACAATATCAATCCCTTCGTTTTTCATTTTTTTTGCTTTATCATTCATTTGAAGGGTAGCACTAGGTGCTAATTGTATTACATTTATATTTCCTAATTCTTTCATGGTATTACGCTTTCTTATAATTTCCTAATAAACGAAATGTAGATGCTTTTCTTTTTAATTCGTCAATTGCTTGTGATACAGTTTTATCTCTAATGTTTCCAAGAAAATCAATGTAGAAATAATAATTCCAATTTTCTTCCTTAATTGGTCTTGATTCTATTTTCTCTAAATTGACTCCATATAATGTTGTTACTTGTAACATGTTTGATAAAGATCCCACAACATGAGGTAGGGTAAACATAACAGAAACTTTATCACTGTTTTCTGGTGAAATGAATTCTCTAGAAACGACCATGAATCTTGTTTTATTTGTTTTGTCATTTTGAATGGCAGGTTGTATCATTTCTAGATCATATAATTCACAAGCTAAAGATGAAGCAATTGCAGCTTTTGATTTGTCATTTTCAGCAGCGACATATTTAGCAGCCATTGCGGTATCTTTGTATGGCATAGGTGACATATAACGATGATTAAAAAAGAATTCAGAAGATTGCGCTAGTCCTTGTGGATGAGAATATACTTCACGAATATCCTCCATTTTACAACCTTTGACTCCCATAAGACATTGATCAACATTGACTGCAGTTTCACCAACTATAAAGAATCCATATTTACGGATAAGGTCATAGTTGTCATTAATAGCTCCAGTGGATGAATTTTCGATTGGTAATACACCATAATCAATAGCACCATTTTTTAATGCAACATAAACA
>CAVKTV010000228.1:0-2129 GCA_963659075.1 Lachnospiraceae bacterium
GGCAAGCGAAGAACTATGTGAAAGGCAATCATCGCCGAACGTAATACTATGGCAATCGTATTACGTGGGGATATGAACAACATTCATATCACTCCTTCATACGAAGTGGCGCTATTAGATACGTACATAACTCAAACTAGACCGTATGTAATATCGCATGCGGTTTTATTTATATTCTAGGAGGAATTGATTATGAATCAAACATTAAGAAAAGGATTTACTTTACTCGCTTGTGCTGCTTTATTAACAGGATGTTCTTCATCCACTGCTACTACTTCTAGCACAACATCATCCTCATCTGATACTTTGAGAGTTGGTATGGAATGTAATTATGCGCCATTCAACTGGTCAACAACAGAAGAAGGAGAATATACACAACCTATTTCATCAGTAGATTATTGTGATGGATATGATGTAGTCGTTGCAAAGAATCTCGCTGATAAGATTGGAAAGAAAGTTGAAATCGTTAAGTTAGATTGGGACAACTTGATTCTATCTTTAAACAACAATCAAATTGACGCAATCATCGCTGGTATGACAGCTACGGATGAACGTAAAAAGGAAGTTAACTTCACAGATCCATATTATGTTTCTGAAGAAGTTGTTATCGTAAACAAGAATTCGAAATACGCTAGCGCAACAAGCTTAGAAGATCTTGATGGTGCAACTGTACAAGGTCAAATGAATACAATCTACGATGAAGTCATTGACCAGATTCCAAATGTAAATCATATGCCTGCTGCAGAAACATTCCCTGCTGCTATCCAAGCTTTACAAGCTGGTTCTATTGATGCAGTTACTTCTGAATTACCAGTAGCTAATGGTGTCGTTAGTGCAAACTCTGATCTAGCTATCGTTAGATTTGATGAAGGAAAAGGATTTGAAGCTGATACTTCCGTTTCTATCGCAGTACGTAAGAGTGATGATGAATTGTTAAATTCATTACAAGAAGCTTTAGCTACGATTGATACAGATACAAGAAACACTTGGATGGAAGAAGCTGTAAATCGTCAACCTGCTAGTGAGGAATAATGAATGAGTATTGATTCGATTATTCAAATTTTATCGAAATACGCACCTAGTTTATTACTAGGTGTTAGAACAACGATGATTATCGCTTTAGTTGGTACGGGATGTGGATTTCTACTTGGACTAGTCGTTGGTGGCATCAAAGCAATTCGCTTAGATCTAACTGCTTCAAAGACATCTAGAATCTTCAAGAAGATTATTGATTTTATCATCAATGTTTATATCACTGTATTCCGTGGTACACCAATGATGGTACAAGCTGTATTCATCTATTATGCATTATTAGATGTGATTCATTGGGATAACTTCACAGCCGCATGTTTTGTTATCACAGTTAATACAGGTGCTTATATGGCAGAAATCATTCGTTCTGGTATTCAAGCAGTTGATATTGGACAAACAGAAGCTGCACGTAGTTTAGGAATGTCCAATACACAAACTATGTTCTCTGTTGTATTACCACAAGCTATTAAAAATGCTTTCCCTGCGATAGGAAATGAATTGATTGTTAATATTAAGGATTCATCAGTATTAATGATTATTTCTATTACAGAATTAATGTTCCAATCCAAATCAATTGCAGGTTCAACATTTAAATTCACAACAGTCTATTTCATTGAAGCAATGATTTATTTGATTCTAACAAGTATTTGTGCATTCATACTCAATATGATTGAAAAGAACATCAACAAAGATACAACAGTATCTGTACCAATGAGTTCAACAAATCCTAATAGTATGCCTTATACACAAACAAAACTTCAGAAAGGAGCAAATAGCGATTATGTCTCTAGTGGAAATTAAAAACATTCATAAAAGCTTTGGAAGCCTTGAAGTTTTAAAAGGTGTAGACTTCAATGTAGAAGAAGGAGAAGTCGTTTGTTTGATTGGTAGAAGTGGATCAGGTAAATCTACCCTTCTCAGATGTATCAACTTATTAGAAAAACCTGATTCAGGTACAATCAAAGTATTTTCTGAAGATATTCTTCAAACCAAAAATATCAATGCATATCGTGCGAAAGTTGGTATGTGCTTTCAACAATTCAATCTCTTTAATAACAAAAATGTATTAGAGAATTGCATTCTACCACAAGTAAAAG
>CAVKTV010000229.1:0-2083 GCA_963659075.1 Lachnospiraceae bacterium
GTTATCTACAGTGCATAGTGGTGATGTTGCTGGAGTTACAGGCCAAAGCAAACGTTTAGAAGCAATTAAGATTTCTTTAACAGGAGAACTGGCAAATGTATATGATGTTTATTACAGAACACATATTGGAAATATTGGCTGGCTCGGTTGGGCTAAAAATGGAGAAGTTTCAGGAAGTGTTGGCTGTAATAGAAGGGTAGAAGCATATCAAATTGCAATCTATAAAAAAGGTGATCCAAATGCGCCTAAAACAGGAAACGCAACAACAAATTCTGTAGAAAATCCACAATATACACCTACTTATTATTCTCAAAGAGATGGCAGATGGGCTGGAGCAGTGTATAATGGATATAACTTAAACAGTACGGGATGCGTACCTACATCTGTAGCGATGGCAGTTGATGGAATTTTACATAATGGTGTTACACCAAATATTGCAGCTGATTATTTGGTTACTACTGGTGAATTTGCTGGAAGAAAACATGGTGGTTCAGGTTTAGCTATCAAATATGGCGCAGAACATTGGGGATTAAAAACGAATGGCATTGGAAGTTATGAAGATCTTGTAAATAGCTTAAATGCAGGAAAGATTGTTATTTTCCAAGTTGGTGCAGGAACATTTACTTCTCGTGGTAGCACACACGCAATTGTTTTATTTAGAAGTAGTAATGGTAATACATATGTATATGATCCATGGAATGCACATAATGGATGGTATAGTATTTCAATGATTTGGAATCAAAGAAGTACAAATAGCTATGATTTGACAGGTGGATATGTAGGTTACGGCATTAGTCAATGACTAGGTGAATAACATGAAAAAAAGTAAAAAAATTGTGATTGCGTTATTAGCTGTTATTGTTGCGTTACTCATTTGTATCATTTGTTTGTTGTTTCAAAACAAAATAACAAATCATTCATTTGTTTTTACGGAATCGTCTTTGAATGATTTTAATACATTGAATTTAGAATACGCAAATGATGAGATAGACACTTTATCTTATTTAAAGAATAGTAATAATGCTTCCGCAAAACCATCTAAGATTTCATTATCTTTGATTGGTGAAACAGAAGTGACATACACGATTGATGATGAAGAGATTACTTGTACATTTATTGTAAATGATACACAAGCACCTGTTATTACTTTCTCGAATGATAGTGTTGATGTAGAAACGATGGATGGATTTGATACTTCCAGTAATATTGTTTCTGTACAGGATCCAGTAGATGGAGATTTACCAAAAGTGGATGAAGAACCTGCAAAGTTTACAAGCTCTACAGATGGCAGAATCTATGAAACGGGATGGTATACAGTTTCAGTGAATGAAAATACAGTGACTGTAAATGCAAGTGATAATCACGGCAATACAACAACAAAGTCTTATACTGTGAATGTTCAAGAACAAGAATCAGATGAAACTGAAAATCAGATGTATAGTTATCAATTGGTTGATTTAGATGGAATTGATGATGATTCAAATTGGACATTGATAGATAGTTCAGATTGGTATTATTCAGCATGCACGTACATGAGTCCTAAATATAATGATGTTCATGAAGCTTTGAATGATGTTGTAGCACATGAAGCTGAAAATGGTAATACAGATGATGTAGAAAGTAATGCTCGTATCTTCTGTGTAAAAGATGCAGAAGGGAAAGTGCTTTACTATCAAGCTGGATACGAAGAATGATGATTTAGACTAAGTGAATGATAAGCTTAGTCTTTTCTTTTGAATCTTTGAGAATTTATAAGCAATATAAGAACAAAAATTAATACTTCTTTTATTCTTGCAAATATTATTTCGGCACTATTCTAGAAAAGTGCCGAAATAATACACCTTGAATGAAAAGTTAATTTTCATAAAACAAATAAAAAATGATGTAAAAACAAGGACAATAGCCATTTAAACTTTTAAAACGAGAAAAAATCTCTGAATAAGGGAATTTAATAGAAATTTTTATAGTGTAAGCGTCTAATTGAACCGTGGTTTTTATAAGGGCCTCTAAGTTGGATAATGAATCCATAAGGAGGACCTTTTAAAATGGATAAGAGAGTTAATAGTTCATCTGCTGTTCCAAT
>CAVKTV010000230.1:0-685 GCA_963659075.1 Lachnospiraceae bacterium
AAATCTTCAAAATTTTTCATACTATATTAATCTCTCCTTAATATACTATTCACAAAAATTTGAAGATTCCCTTAAAATTTATGATTTTTTTATTTTTTCTTTTAAATAATCACTTAAGTTAGTATCTGTACAATAGATATAGCAACCTTTCATACCTCTTGTCATTAATGTACGATATGTATTCTTAATGATTTCATCTGCTCTTCTTTGCGCTTCTTCATGATTTTGTTTATCTAGTTTTTTGATTCCTTTCATAGATTGATCAGTGCTAGCACGCTTTGTAAAATCAGTGACGATATGCCCATTTTCATATCTCATATCATCTCCGATAATTAAGCCAACATAGTCAAATTCCAATCCTTGTGAAGTATGGATGCATCCAATTTCATTGATAGAAGAGTCTTCTAAGGCAAAAATAGAATTTCCTAAGTTCCAAGACATTTCAAAATCTCCAATTTTAATGTCATGTACCGCAGAATTATTTTTTCCTTCTGATATCCACTTCCAACAATACCCTGCTAACATTCTTGAACGATGGTTAAGATAATTCTTTTCAATAATCATTTCTTTCACTTTACTAGGTGAATCTAATATTTGAATATCGTAATCAATATCTTCTAAGTTATAATTTGCAGTTTCTTTAATTTCCAACGTATTATCGATCCATGACAGATATCCATTAGAA
>CAVKTV010000230.1:695-2022 GCA_963659075.1 Lachnospiraceae bacterium
CCATTACATCTAAATTGAGATAATAATTCCATATGGTAAATTTCACTATTTTCTTCTTTGGCCCATTTTTCAATTTCAGATACACTACCAATATCATTCATAGTTACTCTTTGACTTTCATCAATAAAGAATACAGAACAATATGATGAATGAATCACTTCTTTAATTTGATTTTCTCCTAGGTTTTGAAACATACCACTCTTTGCGTTCATACGATGTGCTTCATCTACTAGAATCGTACCAATCATATTATTAGCAGTTTCTGTATAAGAACCTGTTCCTTTGAACATATTATCGACACTACTCTTTTTAATTGTACCTTTTAATTTCTGTGCATAAACTTGTCTAGGAGCACTATTCTTAGAAGCATATTGTACAACCTGTCCACGATTCGTTAATTCAGCCAACAAATTCACCGCTACAACTGATTTACCAGTTCCAGGACCACCTTCTACAATAATTGTTCTCTTTTTTTCGTCTTTCATACATTGTAAAGATAAAGATAATATTTTTTCATACACAACTTTTTGTTCATCAATCATGATGAATTCTTTGTTACCTTTTAACATGCTAGAAATTGCGTTTTGTAAACTTTTACTAGGACGGATTTTCCCATGATCTATTTCATATAAAATTTCTTTATTATCACCTTTACGTATAAATTGTTGAATAAAAGATCTTAGTTTAATTGCTTCATGATCACAAAATACTGGTGCTTCTTCTATACAATCCATATATTGTTTATCTAATAATGGATCATCCTCTTTTAATTGATAATTATGTAAATAGGCACATGGTGATAATTCTATATCTTTGTTTTGAACTGTTTCATTATAATCTCTTATCAATGCAGCATACGACCAAACTTGATAAGATGGATGAACAACAGTACGTAATGCGCCACCTGTATATGTCTCTACAAGTGCATCATTTCCTTCTACTTTTTCAAGTTTTTCCCATTGTTTCAATTCAATGATAACTACATGTGGTTTATTTAAATCATCATATCCTGAAACTATAAAATCAACTCTTTTAGAAGTCTGCGGAACATTATATTCAATAGCGATACCAGCATCGTTAGGAATTGCATCATCACATAAGACCATATGCATACGCAGTAAAGAATTCTTCCAAGATTGAAACTCTGCTTTGGATGTTTTCCTTCCCATCTTTTCTTGAATTTTCTTTTCAACTTCTTCCGCAATCGTATCATTTACTACACTTTGTAAAAAATCTTTTTTTATTCCATCATATACAATCATAACAAATACCTTTTTTATGATTGTAGCACAAAAGAAAAAGTACCACATCATATGACAGATATAGT